>JABSOJ010000380.1 GCA_013216005.1 Alteromonadaceae bacterium
GGTTGGGATGATGACTATATGATGAAGGTACTTATGGTTGGGTTGACAATTGGTTAATTAAGACCCGTTTGCCCTGATTTCAACCATTAGAAACTTGACCAGCAGGTCAAGAAAGTGATTAAATCAATTAAAGAATTAGTGCTGATCGTCATTTCCTTTCAGCAACATACTAACCAGACCTTGTGGTCAATTGATTTTAAAAGAATAAAAGTGCTACACTTGACCGCAACTAAAAGAGAATGACTTATAATTAAATTTAACCATAAATAGGTTTTCATTAAATGATAGTGAATAAAAAACAGGGAAAACAAAGTAATATTCGAGCTAAAAGTCAGGAAAAGATCTTGGACGCTGCCCAACAAGAATTTATTTTACAAAGTTATAAAGGTGCAACTGTACAATCAATTGCAGATAGGGCTGGTTTACCTAAAGCCAATATTCTCTATTACTTTAAAAATAAAGAAAACATCTATCATGCTGTGCTTGAACAAACACTTAACATGTGGGACGAAGGTATTGGTGATATCGTCATCGAAGATGGGCCAAAAGTAGCTATTGAAAAATTTATTGCTGCAAAAGTTAAAATGTCTTTTACCTACCCAAGCGCTTCAAAAATGCATGCTATTGAAGTGATCCAGGGAGCACCACATTTAAAAGAGTTTGCCAGAACTTATTTAAGGCAATGGGTAAGAACCAAAGCAAAACTCTTTCAACATTGGATCGACAATGGAGAAATGAATGATGTTGACCCGGTAAGCTTGATTATCCTGATTTTTTCATCAACTCAGCATTACGCCGATTTCGAAACACAAATATTAACAATACTGAATCGTGCTGAATATGAACCAGAAGATATTGAACACGTCACCAAGTTTTTAACTGACATCATATTACGTGGTTGTGGACTAAAAAAATAACCAGATAGGTATTTTAGATTAAGTATTTTAAATTAGGTATTTTAAATTGAAAATTAAAATTATTATATTAGCCCTGTTATTCATTAATTTAGTATCGAGTACTCTGATGGCAGCCCCATTCAAAAATGAAAAAACAGCTGACGTACCAAACTCAAATATTCGTATCGCAACGTTTAACGTTAGTATGGAAGCACTAAATTATATTGACAGAGTAAAAGGACAATCACCTGAAGTCACTGGTAACGAACTTTCTGAAGCTTTAAACAGTAATAATCAACAAATTAAAAATATCGCTGAAATTATTCAACAAGTTAATCCCGATATTATTTTACTTAATGAATTCGATCGTACAGACAACAGCCATACAAATTTAAAAATATTTATCGATAAATATATGGCTGTCAGTCAAAAGGGCCAACAAGCTGTTCATTATCCACACTTCTATCAAGGCTCTGTAAATACGGGTGTAAAAGCGAACGTAGATTTAAATAACAATGGTAAAATTGATAGTTCTCCTGCCGACACATTCGGTTTTGGTTACTTCCCCGGCCATTTTGGCATGGCATTACTTTCAAAATACCCACTAGATATGGAAAAAATCCGTACTTTCCAATATTTCAAGTGGAAAGATATGCCAAATGCTTTACGCCCTTTTGACCCAGTTACACAAAAATCTTGGCATAATGATAAAGCATGGCAAGAAATGCGTTTATCTTCTAAATCGCATTGGGATATTCCTGTGATCATAAATAATCAGACCATTCATATTTTAGCCAGCCACCCCACTCCACCAGTATTTGACGGACCTGAAGATAGAAACGGTAAAAGAAATCATGATGAAATTAGATTTTGGCATGACTACATTACGCCCAATAAAGGTCACTATATTTACGATGACAAAAACATTAAAGGTGGATTATCAACGAATCAAATTTTCGTAATATTAGGTGATCAAAATGCTTCTAACGTTGACGGTGATGCGATGAATTCCGGTATAACGTCACTATTAACCCATCAGAATATTCAAGATCCTAAACCGGCAAGTGCCGGAGGAAAAGCTAATAACATAGATAACGCCAATGCGGTTAACCATACCGCGCATTGGAAAATGAGAGCCGATTACGTATTACCCTCAAAAACTGGTTGGAAAGTTAAAGACTCCGCGGTTTTTTGGCCATTAGAAAATAACGAAAGTTTCCGTTTGATAAAAGATAGACAAGCTTCTTCAGATCATCGGCTTGTATGGGTTGACCTAAAACTAAAAAAAACAAAACTTAAAAAAACAAAACTTAAATAATCAAAACTTAAATAAACAGACTTTAAACACCAGAATTTAAACACCCCTAACTTAAACAGTAAATTATTAGCTAGTGATCATCCGGAATAGTTTCAGGATGAACACTAACTACAATAATCCTTGGAACTAAAATGAAAAAATTGCTTCCCGCATTGCTCCTGTGTCTAAGCCCAATAGCTTGTGCTCAGACCTCTATCCCTAAAAACATTATCATGATTATTGGCGATGGTATGGGGCCTGCCTACACAAGTGCATATCGTTATTATAATGATGATCCTAATACACCTGAAATAGAACAAACCGTGTTTGATCGTCATTTGGTGGGTCACAGTAGTACCTATCCAGCAAGTATTTCAGGATATATCACTGATTCCGCCGCAGCTGCCACTGCCTTAGCAACAGGGGTAAAAACATATAACAATGCAATTGGAGTTGATGTAAATAAAATGCCCGTTGAAACAGTACTGGAATGGGCGAAAAAAAGTGGTAAAAAAACAGGTGTTGTCGTTACTTCACATGTAAATCATGCCACCCCTGCTTCATATTTATCACATAATGAATCCCGGACAAATTACAATCAAATTGCCGATAGCTACATTAATGACGGTATTAAAGCAGATCTTATTTTAGGCGGTGGCTGGGAGTTCTTTATCAGAAAAGACAGGAATTTAGTGGCCGAATTTAAAGAAGCGGGTTTTCATTATATTGACCGTTATGATGATTTAACTTCTTTACCTAAAAATAAACCTGTATTAGGTTTATTTGCTGATAGAGGGTTACCTTGGGCACAGGACGATACTAACAACCACAGATTATCAGCCATGACGAAAGCAGCGGTTCATCATCTTGAAGATGAAAATGGCTATTTTATGCTAATTGAAGCCAGCCAAATAGATTGGGCTGGTCATAACAATGATATTGCTTCTGCAATGAGTGAAATGGATGATTTAGCAAAAACGTTGGAATATCTTGAACATTATGTAGAACATAACCCAGACACTTTAGTTATCGTGACAGCTGATCATAGTACAGGTGGCTTTAGCATTGGCAAAAAAACGGGCTATCATAATAAAGAAATAAAAAGTAAATACTTATGGCAACCTCATATTCTGAGATCCATGACAATGTCACCAGAAGCATTTGCTACCAAATTTACAAATGAAAAAATCTCTTTAGAGCAAGCAAACGATTTACTAAATTTTTCAATTTCTCCAAATGACATGACAATGTTAACAAACGCTAAAGAAGAAGATCAAAAATTAGTTAAACAATTTGAAGCGCTTTCTCCAAAAGAGCAAAAACGAAGCTCGAGACATAAACATTACCATACCGTACTTGTAGCAATCAAAGAGATTATAGATCACAAAACAAACACTGGCTGGGGAAGCCATCCAAATCTCTATTTAGCAACCCATACAGCAATCGATGTACCTGTTTTCTCTTTCGGACCTCAAAGTAAACAATTCGCTGGCTTTCAAGATAATACTGAAATTGCTAATAAAATTTTTACTTTGTTAGGGAAACCCAAAGCAGAAAAATAACAAGTTAACAAACAATAAAAGATGATATAAATTAACTTAAAAAGGCTGAATATTCCGATATTCAGCCTTTTTTAATGACTGTTTATTGATCAACACTAAAATGCAAATTGGGTTTAATAAAGAATTAAAGCAACTTAACGCAACAATTAAAGCAAGAATGGTCAGGAATGTTTTTTTAATCTCCGCATAATGTTCTCAAAGGCAAATAACAACTGAAATTATGATTAACCTGACATTCCGCACCTAATAAAATATATATGTTTTTTATACTATTTTAGTGTAAAAAGTATACGATGCGTAATTATT
>JABSOJ010000381.1 GCA_013216005.1 Alteromonadaceae bacterium
TAAATCTACATCAATACCGACTGATTAGCTTAAATTTTCGTTTTGAATTAATCGCTACAGCCCATGTGTAGCAATGGTTATTGACTTTTCGTTCGGGCACTATTTAGCAAAAATGATGTTGTAACCAGCCAAAATTTTTACGGGATTTTAAGCGTTAAAGACGTAGAGATAAACGGGGAAACCGAACGGCGTTTAATTGATGGCACTACCTCTCACGGCACGCAGTCGTTAATGGGTGGAAAAGAGCAGATTGCCAGAAGTTATTATCGTCAAAATACCGGTGTAGCAATAGCGCTGGAACAGTTAGGAGCAACAGGCGCCATTAAGGCTGGGTTTATTGGATTAGGTGCAGGCACGTTAGCAGTTTATGGCCGTACCGGTGACAACTATACTTTTTATGAATTAAACCCTGATGTTGAACGTTTTGCCCGTTCACATTTCAGTTATTTGGCACAGTCTAAAGCGAATATAGAGGTTGTTTTAGGTGATGCCAGAGTAACGTTGACACGAGAATTTAAACAGCAGGGCAGTCAGGCATATCAATTGTTAGTTGTAGATGCATTTTCTGGTGATTCAATTCCTGCGCATTTATTAACGAAAGAAGCGTTTGCACTTTACTGGCAATATCTTAAAGAAGATGGCGTATTAGCGATCCATATATCTAACAGTCATCTTGATTTAACACCACTGGTACGCGGTTTAGCTGATACTTTTGATAAACAGGCGCTTTATTTTAAAACGCTTGCTGAACAGCAAGGCGGACATAATGCTGAATGGGTATTGGTGACGAATAATAAGAGGTTGTTGGCTAATGCTAAGGTTAAACGTTTTGCCAGCAAATGGTCAGCTGGATCAGAGAATAAAATCGTCTGGACGGACAATTACAGTAATTTATTGTCAGTGCTAAAATAAAAGTAACTACTCAGGAGTCATTTAAATTGATGCGTGGATAAATCCATGCGCTACGTGGGTTTGGTCAAATTCGTCTGCTTGTAGAACGCACATTGTGTGCGTCTTAAATAAGTTGAATAGTCATAAATAAAAAACGAAATAAAAAACGAAATAAAAATAAAATCAAATAAGAAGTGATTTTGAAATATCAGAATGGGTTAGGGCAAGGCATAATCCATTTTTTTACATGCCTATGTACTTTACTCAGGTTAGGTTATAACTCTCCTGAATTTAAGTGATTGTGACTAATTTCATAGGCTATGTCGAAAATTGAAGCTAAACAAAGAGGTAGGATGGGTTAGCCAACGGCGTAACCCATCACATTGTGACTATCTTTCCTTAAGTGTGAGGAATAAATATATTTTGATGGGTTACGCCTGCGGCTAACCCATCCTACGCAATAAAATTTCTATTTTGCAAAAGTTGACACTGCTTTTATCTAATAAGTACAATAAAAACAGATTGTTATAGTCTGTGAAATCAACTGCAACACTGTCAATTTTAACTATGTTTTGTTGGTGTTTTCAAATTACCTGAGCAGACTACAGAGGCAAGTTTTTTTATGTATGAATTATAGCTAAGGTTCCCTACCAACTTCCGGTATTTTCCATACTTAACCAAGGCTCTTGTGGTGGCAATGACTTGCCTTTTTGTAGTAACTCTATGGATATGCCGTCGGGCGATTTTACAAATGCCATACGTCCACAACGGGGAGGACGGTTAATTACGACGTCTGCTGTCATTAGGTTTTGACACATTTGATAGATGTCATCTACTTCAAAAGCTAAATGACCAAAGTTTCTGCCTGACTCATATTTTTCCTCACTTCTCCAATTGTAAGTAAGTTCAATTTCAGCAGCACCAACTTCAGTTGCAATAAATATTAAAGTGAATTTTCCGGCAGGCACATCAGATCGTCTGGTTTCAATTAATCCAAGTTTATTAATGTAAAAATCCAATGATTCTTCAAGGTTTTGAATGCGAACCATGCTGTGTAAAAATTTCATTTTGATGTTTCCTCTTATATTTGTTTTTCATTATAGGTTTTATTGTAATATTTACAAATAAGGAAAGTATCTAGCTAGTGCCCGTCCAGAAACTGGGACGTCCGCAGTAGACACTCGTTTCTGGATGGGCACTAGTGAATATATTGCTGTCCGTTTACGATTAAACTTTAGATCACAGACAAAATAAAAGGGTACTCGCAGCACCCTTTTTTTATTTTCTCGAAGGTTAAAAATAACTATTCAAGAGGCTCTAAAGTTTTGTCCAGATTTTTTTTGATTAACAAAGCATAAACGGCGATATAAATCCCGATCACTATCAGTCCAATCCATTCAATTTGAAGTGGAGTAAATTGATAAAGTAAAACTAAACCAAAAATTGTTACCCAATTACCGATAATATATTTGCCTTTCCCTAAGGTTTTTACCGTCAATTTGAGGTTGTCGGTGTATAAACGAATCAATGAATCCAGCGAGTTAATAACAAAAATAACGCCAACGACTACCATGGCAATTTTTAATGTGCCGACAACTTCAATAACATTGCTATGATAGTAGTACAGCACTGAAAACCAGATAGCAATTGGGATAGAAGGAATGATAGTTAATGCCAGAAGTAGTTGCCAGGTTTTAAGACCGCCAACAAAACGTGAAACAAACTGGCCGATCATTATGCTCCATGAAAACCACCAGAATAGATAAAACGCGTGGTAATCAGTGAGGGGGCTGATAAAGCGATCAATATGGGTAAAATATTCACCGATGTCACTCATCGTCAGTCCTAACCCAATGAAACCCATGTCGCTATCAAGCCACATAACGAAGATCAAAACGAAAAATAACCAAGTGGAAGCTACACTGAGAATTTTTACATATTTCACATCTGTACTGGAAAGTACCGCGAATAATACCACTATTGCAACTAAGCCGAATTTTGCTGACTCTGTGATCCCTTCAATGTAACTGGGCAGATAACTTAGAAACAGGAAACCAGTAAAGGCACAGGTGCCTATAATGACCACATTGTTGAAAAATTTTACCAATGGTATTTCAAATATTTTTACTTTGGGTTCAACTTTACAAAAATAAAAGGTCGTTAAAAAATAAAATACCCAGACCAAAAAGCCCCAGAAACCAAATTCAATTGCCAGTGGGTTCGCAAAATCGTAAGGCGCTTCACTTGCGTACGTAGGAAATTCTGTAAGCGGGAACATTATCAAGCCAACATCTAGTCCTGAAGTAAAGAGTATTGCAATAAAAGCAAAAAGAGAGGTGGACATTTCGCCTTTACATTCTAAATTTCTCCAACGGATCGCTATGAATAAAGAACTCAATAGCGTTACTATTATTGCGACGGATAAGATTGCTTGTTGCATTATTATTATTCCTTATCAAATGGTTAATTATTTAACATGCCTATGCACTTTACTCAGGTTAGGCTATAACTCTCCTGAATTTGAGTGATTCCGACTAATTTCATAGGTTATGTCGAAAATTGAAGGTAAACAAATATGTAGGATGGGTTAGCCAACGGCGTAACCCATCAAATTGTGACTACCTTACCTTCAAGTACCAGATAAAATATATTTTGATGGGTTACGCCTGCGGCTAACCCATCCTACGCAATAAAATTTCGACTTTGAAAAAGTTGATGTAATTTATCTAATAAACATCATAAAAACAGCTTGTTATAGTCAGTACAATTAACTGCGACACAGTAAATTTCAACTATGTTTTGTTTGTATTTTCCAAATGCCTGAACAAACTACATAGGTAAGTTATTTAATGTTAATTACTAAATGGTTAATTAGTCAGCAAATGGTTAGTTGGAGAGCTTAATCCAAATAGGATTGCTAAATGCTTTACTTTCTTTTGTATCTTCAACAACCAGACTGTACCAGGTATCTTTATTGGGTTTAACGGTAAAATTCACCTTAGTCAAGGTGTCGATATTATCGAAGGATTTTTCTTGAATCGTTTTTCCCCGTTCGATTAATTTAACACTTTTTAAACCGTTAACCGCCTGAATATCGAATTCCAGTTTTGTTTCACTATTGGCTTTTAATTTTAATTCGCTACCAAACATTTGTTTAGGAAAAATTAGC
>JABSOJ010000382.1 GCA_013216005.1 Alteromonadaceae bacterium
GAGCCGTGTGCTGGGAAACTCGCATGCACGGTTCTTAGGAGAGTGAGCAGCAGCAATGCTGCTTACTTATCCGACTCGAATTCTTGCTATAGCTTTATTTGGTTGTCGCCATTATTGCCTTTTTAGACGAATATATTGAATACACCAATGTCTGCTCCTTAGCTCTAAGAAGACCTTATACTTTTCAAGTGATTACGTCAACAATGCTCACTTAGTGCGCATTGCTGACGATAGGGTTTGCTTTACTAACGACAGCTCCCAGATATAAAGCGGTCATTAGCATCAATGATCCCCTTATGACTTCTTTTCGACAAAGCGAACATGAGATACTAGAGGAACATAGCGACAACTTATCGCTATAAACCTCACAAAGACTTTACTGTTAAAAACAACTCTACTGGACTGTAGAGTTCATAGCTCCACCACACTTACCTATGATTTGGTCATTGAAAATGATGAGTATGTGCATCAGCTCTTAGAAGCTACAGTTTCCTTAAATCGACATGTTTTTCGATTTCTTTGGAAAGCTCTTTTTTAAACATCTCTGTAATCGTTTTTTCACTGCAATTACTAACATTCTTACCGTAATGAACAATGTATTCAGCATTACCATCTTCGCTGTTCATAAAGAAACTGCTAATATAAGTAGGTTTAGTCAAATCAAATCCATTCTTTTGCAAGTGGTCTACATCTTTGTGCGAGGCTATATCCTCTAACGTTAAAGACTGATGGCAGTTCTCTCGAAGAAAAAATGGATAGCCGCTAAGCTCAACAGGTCGGTAGTAGCTATAATCTAGAACACCAGAGTTATCAGTAAGTCTTTCCGCACTTAACATAATAAACTTACCTTCATTGATAATGGCCGCAACGGTTACATTGAACGGAAGTTCATTAAACACGGCGGTGTAATTTATCGGCTCCAACTTTCGAAAACTTGGAGGAATATCTAAAGAAAACCCAATGCCGTGTGTAGATACTATCTTAGAATTTTTATATTCCAGATACTGAAATTCTTTTGCTCCTACTTGAGAAGTTAAAAAAATTAGCATGCAAAAAAAATAATAATATATGTCTTTCATTTCTATCTCCAGTTCAAAATATGCTATCAATTAAATTTCTTTTACTATCCCGTTACCATGGGAAACTATTAATCTTATTTGACTCTTGGTTTGTGCCTCATTTTCTCTTGTTTTGGTTATGTGGTTCATGTGAAGTTCCTGTCAGTCTAGTTTTTTTTATTAACAGGAATCATATAACAGTAATTATGCCAACATTTCATCATATTGATTTGTCAGTATTTTTGTAAGTATTAAAGTTTTAATTAGATTCATCCACTCAACAAACTGACCAGCGATGTAGTAGTAATAGCCATTTAGTAGTCTATTTAATAAAAAATAAAAAAATTAACATATTTTAGTAGTCTGAGAAGTAAGTACGAATATCACTGTCGAAGTAAAATCTTCTCTGACAAAGTATTTGTATGAAATAGGCACATCATCTTAAAGCCTGATTATGACCGCATCAGGCTCATTGTGACTGCTAGATATATCGATTCGGCTCTTAAATTATGACCGCTTACCGCCCCACAGTTGACGTTATGGTACTAAAACCCTAGGTCGGCAAAGTGGCAGTAGTTAGCCTTTCAAATTCAGGCAACAATGTCAGCTTATGGCTATCAGTTGACCTAACGAATAACCGATAGCTAACTTCCCCTTTGCGCACAAAGTGATCGTTTCAAGTTGAACACTGACCGACGGCTATGGTGGCTCAACAGCCAGTCAGGGTTGATAAAAACATACCTCACCAAACAAGTTGAAGTTAACTAGAGTGTGGATACCTGTAACTAGTTTAAAAGTACAAACTTGATGTGATAATTGCTGAACTCAAAATTAGTAACATAACGAGTAAAGGAAAAATAAACTTTAGCCAAGCGTTAAAAGGAACTTTTGCGAGAGTTAAAGAGGCAAGTAACAACCCCGTTGGCGATATAAACTGTACTAAATGAAAGCCAAACACATAACCATTGACTATTAGCTCTCTGCCAATACCTACAGAGTCAGCCAGTGGTGCAAATATTGGCATAGTAAGAACAGCAAGCCCTGAACTTGACGATATTATTACCCCAAGTCCCAAGTTGACTAACAGCATTACATTAACAAATAGCCACTCAGGCATTCCTGACACTAATAATGAGGCATGATATAAAATTGTATCGCTGATCAAACCATCTTCCATTAAAACCGTTATTCCTCGTGCCATAGCAATGATTATGGCGACACTAAGTAAGTCTTGTGCTCCACTAATAAAAGAATTTACGATTTTTCTCTCTGGCATGCCTGCAACGATTGCAATAAAGAGTGCGCCACTGAAGAATATGGTAGTCATTTCGACAAACCACCAATTTAAATTTATTACCCCGTAAACCATTGCTGAAAAGGTGCCTACAAACAGAGTTAGAATAATAGATGATTTTCTATCTAGTTTTTCCACCAGTGAATCACTTGGTTTGAGAAAATGTGTCAAGTGATCTTGTTTCGCAAAATAAACAAGTGATTGAGTTGGGTCTGCTTTTATTCGCTTAGCATATCGAAGAATATAAAATAACACGATGACGCTAGCCAAAATCAGCATCACAATTCTTGAATTCATGCCGACAGTCCAATTTATACCTGCTGAATTTGATGCAATAATGACACTAAATGGATTTATAGTAGAACCAAGCGTGCCAGTAGCCGCTCCTAAATACAATGTTGCTAATGGTACTAATACGTCATAACCTGCGACTAAAAATATAGGGATAAAAATAGGAAGAAAAGCAATGACCTCTTCCGCCATGCCAAATGTTGTTCCGCCTGCACAAGTAAATAAAAAGGCAAAGATAATAAGCAATGGTTCTCTACCCTTTAGAACATGAGACAATGCTGCTAAGCCCTTGTTAAAAGCTCCTGTGGCATTAACTATCCCTATTAAACCGCCAATAACTAATACAAGCAGAATAACCTCTATTGCGCTATAGAATCCTTTGATAAATGATTGGAAAAAGTCAATTACCCCTTGAGGTTTGTTGTCTAGGGTATGGTAAGTATTGGGTACAGCAATAGGTTTAAAAATTTTGCCATCGGTGAAGTTTTTTATCCATCTATGCACAGGACCCCTAATTGGGATTTCCTAGGAATAAGAACAGACGCGTAATTCTTTATTTTGCTGCGCATCTAAATTCTTTTTCGCACTGGCTATTGTGTGCCGAGAACATCCCAGCATTTTCACAATATAATTATATGTTTTACCCTCTAACAGCATGACGGTGATTTTTTGGTGTAGCGCTTTGTTGATGGGCTTCCCCTTGTATTTCCCAAGGGATTTAGCTTTTTGAATACCTTGGGCTTGCCGCGCCCGATTTGCTTCGTAATCCTTACGGGCAACCGCCGCTAACATGTCCAACATCATCCCGTTAAGCGCATCAAGGATACGGTCGGTAAAGATATCACCGTTGTTTTTCATGAACTGGTGGCTTGTCGGCAAATCAAGCGCGACAATACGGATGCCTTTCTCATGAATGATAGCCTTCAGCGTATCCCAATCTTGCGCATTAAGACGGCTCAACCTATCGACCTGCTCGATAAGTAAAATATCTCCTGTTTGAGCCACATCAAGCAGCCGGAACAACTCAGGCCGCTTCAACGTAGCACCGCTTTCGTTTTCAGTGAACCAGCTTGCGACCGATGCTTGGTGTTGCTCTGCAAATGCGGCCAGTTGTTCTTGAGCGCGTAAGGCGCATTGCTCTTCTGTGGAAGCCCGTAGGTAGGCGTATATTCTCATCATTCAATACCAGTGCGCTTTAAGTAGGTGCACTTATACTAGTGCATTTAACATGGTTTTATCAAGCAAAACGCACCAAAAAACACCAAAAAAATGGGTGTCCCTTGGGGCATACCCTAAACAAACCAAGTTGAGTCATGTGTTATGAAATAATACGGTAGTCTACAGCTAAACATTTATGTTAGGCGGTAACTTTTATTTTAACTTGTTTGTGTTACACTCTAACTTATATT
>JABSOJ010000383.1 GCA_013216005.1 Alteromonadaceae bacterium
ACAAATATATATAAAATACCTATATATCAGTTAATTACAAAAATATTTTTTATTGAAATGTTTTTTACTAACTAACTACATCCCTTTATTGTAAAGGCTTGTAGAGCATCATGAATACAAACCAGTGCTATGTGGAACTAACCCCAATAAGTTACTTCGTCTTCTGTGTATAACCCTGTGTAAGGTGGTCATTCCACAACTGCATAAAGTATATAAATAACAACAAGTCGTTGTAAATAAAGTAAAAACTTAAAGGAGTGCTTTTCCGATTAATGAGTAATCTTTATCTTTTAATCTTTTTATAATCTAAAGAAATAATCTTTTAGTTATAATCGTGTTTGTGGATATGTGGGTAATTCAATTTTCTACATATAATTTTGATAAACCAAACGACGAGAACAAAAAAATAACCATCTAGTCAGCTGCAAATAAATCATAGAGGAATTCATTTAACCCAACATCGGGGAATACCTGCTTAGCCCCATAGTAACCGACAGAGCGGTTTATTTGCCTTCAGTGGTGCAAATGTATCAAAACCGCATTAAAACCCCTTACAGGGCGTTCTATGGCGATTTTTTACCTGCTAAACAATCTTTTTGGTTTTCTAGATCACAGAGGGTAGTGTGGTGTAGTCTAATCGGGAACTATTAGATTTATTTGTTGATTAAGTGGATAATGATGGAAGCTCAATAATTACAGCTGTTAGAGGCAGGTACAATATTAACCAATAAAATACAGTATTATGTTAATAGAATCGCCTTTATTTTAAGCCAGAGATATAAATTTGAAAGTGTCAAATAAACGACCTGATTTCACTTTAATAGCCGTTAAACGGCAGCTTAAAGCTATGAATGTCAGTAATTATGAAGTGGGTTTATTTCATCGAGCAAATAATCAAATGTTGCCTAGGTTTTTGACAGCACAAACAATTTTAAAATCAATTGATTGGTTTAAAACAATGAACTACCAGGGGCATGATATTTTCATTCGTCCTGCAGGTAGTCAGGGTTTAGTTTTTTTTGATGATTTAAATATTGGTACGATTGAAAAAATGAAAACTGATGGTTACGCCCCTGCGGTACTTGTGGAATCAAGCCCCATGAATTTCCATGGTTGGCTTAAAGTTTCTGAAACACCCATTTCAGAAGACGTGGCTACAATTGTATCTAAGCTTATAGCCCATAGATATGGTGGTGATACAAATAGCGCTGATTGGCGGCACTATGGGCGTTTAGCAGGGTTTACCAATCAGAAACTGGAGCATATTAAAGCGGATGGAAAACAACCGTTTGTTTTGCTTTCTTCTGGAGCTGGTAAATTGGCAGAAAATGCGGAAAAAATACTTTCAAAAGCGCATGGACTTACTGAATCTAACAAAGTTAAAAAATTAGATAGAAAAGCGGTTATTGCCAATATAAAGGTCAATATCAACTTAAGAGAGCCCTGTAGTTTTTATGAAAGTGAATTGCTTGGATTAGAAAAGCGTTATCCTATTTTAAATACGTCTAAAGCCGATTGGATGATAGTTAATAAAATGATTGATAAAGGTTATGGTGAGGCTCATATCCGTCAAGCTATGGAGGCTTGTAGTCCAGCACTGGAAAAAAGAGCGCGATATGCTGATGATTATATTAATCTTACATTAGATAAGGCTTACGCGAGATAGGTCTTTCTTTTTTTCTCAATTGAATAGATGTTGTACCAAATTTCCCGTTAGCGACCCCCCTTAGAAACTACTATTTCAAAAGTGACCCAATACAAAACCCCATAAATAACAATAGACCAACCGTCCGCATTATAACGGTGTAGTCTAATCGGGTAAAAATCTAATTTAACAATAATTTTTGGCTACGTGCTTCAATAAGTAAATACCTTTCTTTTACTCCAGAGCTAGATTCTTTGGGCAAAATTTGGCCTTTTAAATAACCGATATCAATAAGTTTATTAATTGCGTTAGTTATTGTTCTATTTTGCTCTTTAATTGAGCGTGTTGTTAATAGTAGACGCTTACGTAAGCGCTCAAAAGATATGGGGAAGGGGTTTTGTGGTAAAGCTGAAATAAATAAATACAAACATTGCGCAGTTTCCATGCGCTGCAATTTATTTATCGCTTCTAATTTCAACAATACAATATGGTCTATCTGATAGAGTTCCCACAAGCTAGCATCTGGTACAATATGTATTAAGTCTCTGTTCGTATCAAATGAAGCACTGGATATGAGACCCCCGATATGGGATTTATCGATATCGGATTTTGAAAACTTGATGGTTTGGCTCCGTAATCGGACTAAGGAACTTTCTATACGTTTTCTTAATTTTTTATCCAATTGTTTGCTTTTAAATCCGCATAATTTAGCAAACTCTGTAAATTTAAAAAGAATTCCTTTATCGTAATACCCATGAGAATTGAAAGCTCGAATGATACCGCACCAGATTTTAAAATCAGTCTCAACATTTAGTTTCAACCCAATAATACTGATATCTGTAAACCCCTCACGTTTACTAATTTCAAGGGTTCTAAATTCTTCGGTAACATCAAGACCCCGAAATTTTTTAGCGCTTTCTGGGGCATTTCTAGTCGTTGGCGTAAATAAGCCAAGCCTTAAAAGGGCTAAGGATTGAGCTGTGGTTAAGCTGTTGACGTTTATTTGTTCGGTTAATAGTGTGCCTGTCTCTAACAACTGTAATTGCTGAACTTCCATCATTATCCACTTATCAACAAAGAAATTTAATGTTTCCCGATTAGACTACACCACATTACCCGATTAGACTACACCTTATTCCCGTTAGCGCTACACCATCTTCCCGTTAGCGCTACACCATCTTCCCGATTAGACTACACCGAGATAAAAACAAAAGGAATTTTTATCTATAAATATCAAAAGCTTATCGTAATTTAATTTTTAACAGGATCTCTTAGGATCTTTAAGGATCTTAAAAAGGATCTATTATTGGATCTAGCTTGTGAATAACGGGCATAACTTTCAAAATCGACAGGAAAAATCTCCAACCCTCCTACATCCATGTAGTCGCCCCGCTTCGCGGCCTTATCACAGCATCCATGCTGCTCTTAAAATGATGGGGCTAAAGCCCAAATTCTTAATAGCGCCTACGTGCTACTCACACTCCATAATATTTAAAAACTTCTGTTTTTCTAAAAAATTACTCAGGGGCGCTACACAGACGGGGCTCGCTACGCTAGAAAAAGGCGCTTTCAGCGCAAAACCATTTCCCAAAATCAACAGGGCAGGGAGTGGTTAGGACTAGGGCTTAAGTTGGCATAGTAGCTCGCGCCTAAAACTTAAATTTTCGCGTAATACATTGTTTTTATTTGTATTTTAGAGGTGGAAAATAACCCTATTCTTTTCTTCTTTTCTTCTTTTATTCATATATATAAATATATATCTTACTCTTGTGCTGTGAATAACTTCAAACTGGGGATAACTCAAAAAAGTAGCCACAGACATTTACACCCCTCAAGCAAATCAAACAATGCTCCTTAGAACTGAGAAACGATCCTTCCCACGACAAACCGCACACCAGAAATAGCATTTCTATCCCCACAGAAGCTCACAGAGCGCTTTTTATTGTTTTTAGGAGGAATGGGTGGTTAAGTATGGTAAAAACGGCTTACAAGGCATCCTATGGCGATTTTTTCCTGCTAAACAAAAAGGAAGTTTTGTAAAAGGATCGAAAAAATCACGAAGAAACAAAACAAACTATTTAGCGGGTATTTGTTGCCTTTCACTAAAGACTACAAATTGCCCATCGTTAAAAAATGAATTAAAAACTTATGCGGCCACAAGAGGCATGACAATAACCGCGCTGTTCAAAGAAATGTACGCAGAATATAGGGTGTAATTAAACATTTGGGTGAAAATCCCCATAGAAACTTCCACACAGTTTTAATGATCAATTAATTATTACTTTAATCTGCTTTTTTTCATTACACCTAGGAAATCCCAATTAGGGGTTCTGTGCATAAACGCAAAATTATTCGCGTAATCTGCTGTATCGATTGCTAACAATACTCTGTAGAGGCTTG
>JABSOJ010000384.1 GCA_013216005.1 Alteromonadaceae bacterium
CAGGCTCTAGACTGTATCAACTTAAACATGACAATACACAAATATGAACTGTTACCCGGTTTGATTGGTGCCTAAATCTGAACCGATGTTAATGATAAGATATGTAAAATCCGGATTGAGATTAATTTACACTCTTCGGAACTTTGATTGGTGTTTTAGTCTTTATTTTTCGCAACGAGTTACCTCATCTATTCTCTCAAGATGCTGAAATTACAAAAATATCGAGTGCGATAATGTTCTTTGCACCCTTTTATTTACTCATCGACATACTTCAGATTTGGTCGGCACAAGCGTTAAGAGGTTTTGAAGATACAAAAATACCCATGTTCATACAAATAACTTCCTATTGGATAATTAGTTTTCCATTAGGTTACAGTTTAGGTGCCACTGAAATATGGGGAAATAATTATGGCATTTACGGTTTTTGGATAGGGATTTTTAGCGGTATATTTTTCGGCAGCACTTTACTTTGTCTCCGTCTTTATAGCAAAACCCAATCAACAATTACCCCCAATCTCATTAAATAAAAAAGGATAATTGATACAACACTATTGGGGTATATCTGCGATAACAGTCTTTTGTAATACTAATAACTTAATAAACATATAATGTTGATTAGGTAAATATATGACTAATGAAAAGTTGCAAGAATTAGCACGCAAACATCTCTGGATGCACTTTACCAGTATGGGCTATTATCATGAACATGATGTGCCAATTATGACCCATGGTGAAGGATGTTATGTTTATGATATTCATGGCAAGAAATATATTGACGGTATTGCCGGACTCTTTGTCTCTCAAGTTGGTCATGGTCGTACTGAAATATCAAAAGCTATTGCAGAACAAACAGATAAACTCGCCTACTTCCCCATTTGGAATAATGCCCATCAACCTGCAATTGAATTAGCCGCTCGTCTGGCTGAACTTGCGCCGGGAGATCTTAATCGTGTTTTCTTTACTTCAGGTGGATCAGAAGCAGTTGAATCAGCATGGAAAGTTGTCCGTCAATATTACACTGAAATTGGAGAGCACCGACGTTATAAAGTGATATCACGCAATGTTGCCTATCACGGTACAACAATGGGAGCTTTATCTATTAATGGTTTGACCTCGATCAGAAACACCTTCGAACCATTAGTCCCAGGCGCCTATCATGTTGAAAATACCGATGCCTACCACAGCCATCTGATGACTGAAGGTATGACGAGTAAAGAGTTTGGAAAAAAATGTGCTTATGAGATCGAACGTGCTATTGAAATTGAAGGACCTGACACTGTTGCGGCTGTATTTTTAGAGCCTGTACAAAACTCAGGTGGTTGTATCGTTCCACCTGATGGCTACTTTCAGGAAGTACGAAAGATCTGTGATAAGTATGGAATAATGCTGGTGTCTGATGAAGTCATTTGTGCCTTTGGCCGCCTAGGTCATATGTTTGGTGCACAACGATATAACTACTTACCCGACATTATTACCTGCGCCAAAGGGCTCACCTCTGGCTATACACCTTTGGGTGCGATGATTTGTCGTGACTACATAATGGAACCTTTCCTCAAAGGTGATACAACATTCTTACATGGCATTACTTTTGGTGGACATCCTGGGGCCTGTGCTGCTGCGATGGCTAATTTAGACATTTTTGAAAAAGAAGATATCCTTGGTAACGTATTGCGTAATGAAGGATTATTCAGAAAGTTGCTTGAAGGACTTTATGATATCCCTATTGTTGGAGATGTCAGAGGCGCCGGTTACTTCTTCGGCATTGAAATTGTAAAAAACAAAGCAACAAAAGAAGCATTTAATAAAGAAGAAGAAAAAGATATTCTTTTTAACTTCTTATCTCCTAAACTCTATGAAAACGGCCTGATTTGTCGTACCGACGACCGTGGTGCTGCAGTTATTCAGTTGTCTCCACCATTGATATGTGGCCCTGATGAATTAAGAGAAATTGTACGGATTTTGCGTACTGTACTCACCGAAGTCGCAGAGGTTGTAGGGAAATTATCACCAATAAAACTCAAACCAGTTCAAGAGATAGAATTCAGTGAAACTCCTGTAATGTCTGAAGCTGAGGTTTAAGATAATTTGAGTTAATAAAACAATACGGATGTGAAATAAATATATGCAAAACAAACATTATATAGCAGGCCAATGGGTTCCATCTACCTCAAATGAAACCATTGACGTTATCAATCCTGCCACTGAAGAGGTTTTTGAATCTATCGCTGCTGGCAATACAACCGACATTGATGCTGCGGTTGTTGCAGCAAGAGATGCCTTCGATAATGGCCCATGGCCTAAAATGTCGGGAGCAGAACGTGCGGTTATTCTTCGAAAAATGGCAGTAATAATTAATGAGCGTATTGATGATTTAGCGGCCATAGAAGTCAAAGACAATGGAAAACCTTTTCCTGAAGCTCAATGGGATATTGAAGATTGTGCAGCTACCTTTGAATTTTATGCCGGACTTGCAGAGCAATTAGATTCATCTGAAGAGGTTATCGAGATACCCGAGCCCAGGTTTTCAACAACAGTTGTTAAAGAGCCTATTGGGGTTGCCGGTGCAATTATTCCGTGGAATTACCCTCTGCTGATGGCCACATGGAAAGTTGCTCCTGCGCTTGCCGCTGGTTGCTCTATGGTTTTAAAACCATCAGAAGTCACATCTCTTACCGCATTAAATCTTGCCGATATAGCTGAGCAGGCAGGATTACCTCCCGGAGTACTTAATATTGTAACCGGGCGAGGTCAAGAGGCTGGTCAGGCACTGGCAGAGCATAAAGGCGTTGATAAACTCGCCTTTACTGGTTCTGTGCCAACCGGTTCAAAAATAATGCAAGTGGCTGCACGAGATATCAAAAATATAAGCCTTGAGTTAGGCGGTAAATCACCTTTACTTGTTTTTTCTGACTGCGATATTGAAAAAGCAGTTGAATGGATCATGTTTGGTGTTTTCTGGAATCAGGGTCAGGTCTGTTCATCAACATCAAGAGTGTTGGTTGAGCAGTCACTCTACCCTGCACTGCTTGAAAGATTAGCCGAAGAAACAAAAAAAATAACCATTGGTGCTGGTGACAAGGACGGTGTTTTACTTGGACCTCTTGTTAATAAAACTCAATATGAAAAAGTGCTGCAGGCTATCGACAGAGGTGTTGCAGACGGTGCTAAAATTCTGACTGGTGGTGGCAAACCTGAAGGATTAGAGAAAGGTTACTATGTAGAGCCAACCATTTTTACTGACATGGAAGAAGATAGCTGGATCTGGCAAGAAGAAATTTTTGGCCCTGTTGTGTGCATTAAAAGCTTTGACACTGAAGAGCAAGCCATTCGAATGGCTAATAATTCACGATTTGGTCTTGCTGCTGCCGTAATGTCTAAAGACAAACAACGCTGCAAGCGAGTTGCCAAAGCATTTCGCGCGGGTATTGTCTGGGTTAATTGTTCTCAACCCACCTTCTGCGAAGCACCCTGGGGCGGTTATAAACAATCCGGTATTGGTCGTGAGCTTGGCATATGGGGATTAAACAACTATCTGGAAACTAAACAAATAACAAGTTTTGACAGTGATGAACCTTGGGGCTGGTATATAAAATAACCTGACGTGTAAGTTTTCAGTAGGTGGGTTTGTAATACAGAATCCTTTACAGGCTCATTTACTGCGAAATACGGTGCTATGTACCATCAGGTAATATCACCTCCCTCAATTAAAAAGTTAAGTTTAACTAAATAAAAAGCTACATTGTAATCATTACAATGTAGCTTTTTTATTGCTCAACATTTAGTCCGAGTTAACACTTAATCTGTCGTTCCGCACTTAAATAACCAATTATAATTTTATTAAACTAATGTTGCATATATAAAATACTACCCATAAACATGTTAACACTTTGATTTTAAATGAAAAGCACTTGACAGCGATCCTCGTTCTTGATCTATTACTCTCTTTTGAAAGAGTAAAAAATAGGCTCTGTTCCTGAGGGATCCCCACGAAATTAGAAGCTCGCCTGTGGTTCAGCGAACAATGAATTTAGTTCATTAAT
>JABSOJ010000385.1 GCA_013216005.1 Alteromonadaceae bacterium
AGTAACGCAAAGCTAGATAAGCAGCAAATATTGGCTGCTGCATATGGGGGACAACAGCATTATGGAACATAGCCATATATTAGCAAAATTAATTAGTTGTATATTGTATAAAGAATGGCTTTGTTTGACTTGAATGTGGACAATCCATAGCTTTAATAATGTATATAATATTAAAATATACTATTTAATGCTAAATAGTTTTTAAAAACATCGAATATTTACTCTAAATGCTATTGACTTGGAATTATTTTTCTGAAAACGTTAAATAATATTTGCTTTTAGGTTATTGGAGTGATTATTCTAATTGTCTAGATATTTTACTGAGATAAATAAATGGAACACTTACACCAGTTATTTTTAGAAGCTGGCACTTTAATGCTTACCGGTATGATTTTTGTGTTCAGCTTTTTAGGTTTGTTGGTTATTTTCATTAAGACCGTTTTAGCTAAACTAGCCATTAAGTTTCCTGATGCTGTAGTTCAGCCAAAGTCCCAAACTCGCACACAAGGCTTGAGCAATAAATCTAACAGTTCAGTAAAGGGTATTTCCCCCAATATCGTTGCGGCAATAACTTCTGCTGTAACACAATATCGTCAACAACATAGTAAGACTAACCGTAATAATAAATAGGAATCTCATCATGACAAAGCCTTTAGGTATCACCGAAGTCGTTTTAAGGGATGGACATCAATCCCTTTTAGCAACCAGATTACGTTTGGAAGACATGTTGCCTATTGCTTCGAAGTTGGATGATATCGGTTTTTGGTCAATAGAATCGTGGGGTGGTGCAACCTTTGATTCATGTCTTCGTTATTTAGGTGAAGATCCTTGGGAACGTCTCCGTGCGCTTAAAAAAGCCATGCCGAAGACCAAACAGCAAATGTTGTTTCGAGGTCAGAATATCCTGGGTTATCGCCATTATGCTGATGATGTTGTAGAAAAATTTGTTGAACGCGCTCACGTTAATGGTGTCGACGTATTCCGTATATTTGACGCAATGAACGATGTACGTAATTTACAGACAGCAATTAAAGCTGCCGTTAATGTTGGAGCACACGCTCAAGGTACATTAAGTTACACAGAAAGCCCGGTTCATACCCTTGAAGGTTGGTTGACCATGGCTAAGCAAATAGAAGACATGGGTGCGCATTCTTTATGTATTAAAGACATGTCAGGTTTATTGAAACCTTACGATGCAGCTGAACTGATTGGTCGACTTAAAGAAACTGTTTCATTTCCAATAGCGCTTCATTGCCACGCCACTACAGGGTTAAGCATTGCAACCCATATGAAAGCAATCGATGCGGATATAGATGTTATTGATACCGCTATTTCTTCAATGAGTATGACTTACGGTCATTCACCGACAGAAACAGTGGTTGCAATGGTGGAAGGCTCTGCCCGTGATACGGGTTTAGATATGGTTAAATTAGCAGAAGTTGCTGCATATTTTAGGGATGTACGTAAAAAATACGCTAAGTTTGAAGGTAGTTTAAAAGGCATTGATGCTCGAATTTTATTAGCTCAGGTACCGGGTGGTATGCTGACGAATATGGAAATGCAGTTGAAGGAACAAGGCGCGGAAGATCGATTTGACGAGGTATTAATGGAAATACCTAAGGTAAGAAAAGATCTTGGCTATATTCCTTTGGTTACACCTACTTCTCAAATAGTCGGTACTCAGGCTGTTTTGAATGTTTTAACCGGCGAACGTTATAAATCGATCACCAAAGAGACGGCTGGCGTATTAAAAGGCGAATATGGTGCAACTGCAGATAAAGTGGATCCAGAGTTGCAGGCTAGAGTTTTAAATGGTGAAAGTGCCATTACTTGTCGTCCTGCTGATTTGATTGACCCGGAAGTTGATAGACTGACGGTTGAATTAGAAGCACTGGCGAAAGAAAAAAATATCAAATTGGCTGACGAATTTATTGATGATGTTCTGACTTATGCATTATTTCCGCAGATTGGTTTGAAGTTTTTAGAAAACAGAAATAACCCAAGTGCTTTTGAACCTGTACCTACCGCTGAACAGGTACCTGAAATTGTCGCTCAGGCACCCAATATGGCTGCGCCTGAAAGTTACTCTGTAAGTGTAGACGGTAAAGTATTTGAAGTTGTGGTAGCGCCTGGTGGAGGCATAAACAGTATTACGCCGCCTGCAGGTGATGATGGTCTTAAACAATCAGCATCAGTCTCTGCGGAAGAAGCGTTAAATGCGCCGTTAGCGGGTAATATTTTTAAAATACTGGTAAACGAAGGTGATCAGGTCGAAGCGGACGAAGTAGTGATCATAATGGAAGCAATGAAGATGGAAACTGAAATCCGTGCCGTGAATGCTGGTGAAATCACTTCAATTCATATTAAAGAAGGTGATTCGGTTACAGTTGGTCAAGCATTATTGAGCTTAGGTTAGGATTAAATCATGGATTCAATGTATAAATTATGGTTATCCACGGGATTAGCCAACTTTGAGACAGGCCAGGTCATTATGATGCTGGTGGGTTGTGGTTTACTTTATTTGGCCATAGCGCGAAATTTTGAACCTTTATTATTACTGCCTATGGGATTTGGTGCGATATTAACTAATATTCCTGTAGCCGGATTTTCAGAAGCAGGTGGTTTTTTAAGTTATATTTATCACGGTGGTATTGAAACTGGCATATTCCCATTAATTATTTTTATGGGGGTAGGGGCTATGACTGACTTTGGCGCTCTTATTGCGAACCCTAAAACATTATTCCTGGGGGCAGCAGCACAGGCCGGTATTTTTGCTACTCTGTTTGGTGCAATCGCTTTAAATGCAGTTCCAGGAATAGAATTTACTTTAAAAGATGCATCAGCAATAGCTATTATTGGCGGTGCTGATGGGCCGACAGCTATATTTTTAGCGACCAAACTGGCACCCGAACTACTTGGTGCTATCGCTGTTGCAGCATATTCCTATATGGCGTTAGTGCCAATTATTCAACCACCAATTATGCGTGCATTAACGACTGAAGCTGAACGAAAAATTGAAATGGCGCAATTACGTCCGGTAACTAAAGTAGAAAAAGTAGTATTTCCATTAGCCGTATTGCTAATGACTATTTTCTTTTTACCAGCAGCGACACCTTTGGTTGGTATGTTCTGTTTAGGTAATTTAATGCGCGAATGTGGTGTTGTTGATCGGTTAAGTTCAACCGTTCAGAACGAATTGATTAATATTACGACCATATTTTTAGGTTTAGGTGTTGGTTCGAAACTTAGTGCAGAGTCTTTTTTGAATGTTGAAACTTTAGGGATATTAGGCTTAGGGGCCGTTGCATTTTCTATTGGTACAGCATCAGGGGTGTTAATGGCGAAGTTGATGAATAAGTTCTCTAAAGTGCCTATTAATCCATTAATTGGTGCTGCTGGTGTCTCCGCTGTACCTATGGCTGCACGTGTTGCGAACAAGGTTGGTTTAGAATCTAATCCGCACAATTTTTTATTGATGCATGCTATGGGACCAAATGTAGCCGGTGTACTTGGGTCAGCAGTTGCTGCGGGGATATTGTTAGCACTTGTTGGTGTCTAGTAGACATTAGACATTCGTTTCAGGACGGACATTAGTAAGGGAATAACCTGAATTAAGTCGTTTAAACACGGTTAAATGCATTACGCTTGATTAAGCGAAAAAATATCTCTTCACGAACTTTATTATGAAGTACATCAAGTACAGTGAAGAGATATTTTCTCCTGAGGCATTGCCATTATTGACGCTGTCAATATACAATAGCCAACATTATTAATGGGGGGATTACCGAGCGACAAGCTCTGAGTATTCGTTTAGGAATTTTAATAACGTTTATGCTATAAAGTATGGGGTTAATCCTCAGAAGCAACACTTCGATTATTTCACAATACAAATTAAATAGTAAATCAGCCAGTATCCCAGATTATGGCTGTTTTACATGCTGTAGTTTGGCTCTGTTGTAGATAATTGTTGTCCCTTCAAATGGAATTAAACTCAACCCTTATATCTAGGACTCTGTGAC
>JABSOJ010000386.1 GCA_013216005.1 Alteromonadaceae bacterium
CTACGACTTTATACAAACTTTAATTTGATGGATGAATAACTAATGATATCCGTCGATTTAAAAGAACTACACCCAATAACATTGTCTTCGTTCTTAGCAAAATGTCTTCGTTATAATTCCTTCAATACACTCAAACAGCCCCACCACAAGCAACCCCACTACTCCAGGCAAACTGAAAATTATACCCCCCCAACCAACCAACCACATCAATCACTTCACCAATAAAAAACAATCCTTCAACATTCTTCACCTCAAAAGTTTTAGACGATAATTCATCCGTATCAACACCTCCTAAAGTAACTTCAGCGGTTCGATAACCCTCAGTGCCATTTGGTTTTATCTGCCAGGCATGCAAGTAATGACTTAAATCTTCTATTTCACCATGATTTAATTGATTAACTATTTTGTCAGGAATTTCGCCGTGCGTTATTAAAGACTCAATAAAACGCTTTGGTAAAATAGTAGCCAGTAAATTTTTCAGTGATTTTTGAGCCTGGTTTTGTCGCCATTCAGCAATTACTTCGTTGAGGTTATGCTCAGGCAATAAATTAATCGTTACCGCCTGCCCTGCCCGCCAGAATGATGATATTTGCAAAATTGCCGGGCCAGACAAGCCCCGGTGGGTGAATAAGATATTTTCTTTAAAAGTGGTGCCGTCTTCACTGGTTACTTCAGTGGCAATGCTGATGCCTGATAAACCGTCGAAGCGTTGTTTGTCGTGATCATGCAAGGTAAAAGGAACTAGTGCGGCAGTTGTTGGTAATACTTTTAAGCCAAACTGCGCTGCGATTTTATAACCAATTGGGGTGATACCTAGTTTTGGCATGGTTAAACCGCCAGCAGCGATCACTAAAGATTCACATTGGTAGGTTTTGCCATTGCTGATCACTTGGTAACCTTGCTCATTTTTGTCTATTGAATTAACTTCACTACGCAATTCTACTTGTACGCCCGCCCAGTCACATTCGGTCAACAGTACGCCTACAATATCTTGTGCGCTGTTATCGCAAAACAATTGCCCTAGTGTTTTGTGATGATAGTTAACACCGTGGCGTTCAACCAATTCAATGAAGTCTTGCGCGGTATATCGACTTAATGCTGACTTTACAAAATGGGGATTACTACAGATATAATTCTCAGGGCTTGCATTTTCGTTGGTGAAATTACAACGACCACCACCACTTATTAAAATTTTTCGGCCTGCTTTTTTGCCCATATCCAGTACGAGTACTTCTTTACCGCGATAGCCTGCCGTAGCCGCGCACATTAATCCGGCAGCGCCGGCACCAATAACAATTACATCTTTTTTTATCACAGCTTTTTATCCCGGCTTGTTTTCAAGAAAACCACTTATTTTATTTATCTTTTATTTTTTATTTTTTGCTTTCAAATATTACTGCTGGTGAACTTCACCGATATCATCACAAACAAAACCATGACAAACATAATCAACTTGATTACGTTTTTTCTTAGTGTGTTGCAGATAATGTTCATAACCAATTGAGAATGCGAAAGGATTGGCATTATAATCTGCGTAATATTGATCACGCCCTAATCTTGCTTCGTTAACACCTGAGGAAAATCCACTTAAAAAATCTTCTCTGTTATTTAAAATGAGTGTGATCACATTATTTTCGTTTGAAACCAACTCAATAACGCCTTGTTCTATAAATTTGTTTACCAACAAAGCGTTAAATGCACCTGTGTATTGATCTGTTTCTCTCTCGTATAAAACTGGTGTGTCGGTTGAATTTGCTTCCATCAATGCAACAAAAAATTCTCTGATCTTTTTGGATATCATTTTTTCCTCTGTACAGCTAATAAGTGACAAACGTCATTACGGCAAAGATAAATTAACGCTAATTATTTCACCTATTTTGTCACACGTTCGGTATTAAACGTTACTTATACTTATCAACATAAACAAATCACACTTTAGTTTACAAAAAAAACATATCACGATTAATAATGGAAATGTAAAAATGGCGATATAGATAACAGTGATGAAGTTGCCCAGCAGATATTTATTTGTCTTTGGCAAAATTTAAACAAGCTTAAAGATAATGTTAGTTTTCTACCTTGGTTAAGACAAACAACCCGTTACACTGCTTATAATTTTTTACGAGACAGTAAAGTTGACCGTAAAATTGTAGACGAACAAGCGGATACTTTATTATCCTCAGCTACCTCAAGAACAACTACTAAATAAAGAGCAAGCTAGAGCAAAAAGTAGTGATTTTTTGTGTCTAAATTGAGCTTAAATCAACGATAAAATACCATTTAAATAGTATTTTACCCCTATAGCTATGCCAACCTTTCTATAAGTCTATAATAATTGACTTTAAGCAGTTGACTACTCAGCTCGCTCTAAAATATCATTTAAATTAACTTTTATGCCAGAGCAACAAAAGGTTTTACGTCGTCACATTATTGATGGCTGTCAAGCCACTGAACTGCCACCATCCTAAATCTTTCAAGTGGACGGGTTTGCCAGCTTCATTGGGCAAACAAATAAAGCCCCATTGTTGGGGCTAATATCATTAAAACTTAAACAGCTAAACAAGAGCAGCGTTTAATATTTCCTTACTTACGGTTAAATCAATCGCCTTATTTTCACCTAAAACAAGCATGCCATGCACCTTAAGTTGTGAAATAATTTCACTGATCGCTTGGTTTTTATCACCATTATAATCTGTTAACTTAGTTGCTACGTTCAGGCTGTGATAAAAATTCTCTATTGCTGAAATCGTACGTTCAGCAATACCTTCTTCTTCACCAACACCTTCAATAAGTCCAAAAACATTACGACCCATTTGAGCTAATTTGTCACGTTTAACCGTTATTTGGTTTCTTAATAATGAAGGTTGAATAATAGCCAGAGAACGAGCGTGGTCTATATTATAAAGTGCTGTTAATTCATGGCCGATCATATGGGTCGCCCAATCTTGAGCAACACCGCTACCAATTAAACCATTGAGGGCCTGGTTAGCTGTCCACATTAAATTTGCGCGCCAGGCATCATTGTCTCTATTTTCAAAATCTGCCGCTAAAACAAGTAAGTTCTTAAGTAACGTTTCTGCATATCCATCTTGAACCATCGCGTTTGATACCTTGGTAAGATACTGCTCACAGGTATGCATCCAAGCGTCTACTAAACCATTAATTAACTGCCTATCAGGTAACGTTTTCATGGTGTCAGGGTCCATTACCGCAAATACCGGTCGAACTAATGGTGACAAAAAGCCCAATTTATCTTTCGTAGCCGCTTTGGTGACTATTGATGCGATATTAGATTCAGAGCCCGTTGCTGGCAATGTCAACACAGCTCCTAATGGGATCGCTTTAATAACTTTATGTTTACCTTCTAAAATATCCCAACCATCACCGTCGTAACACGCAGCAGCAGCAACATATTTAGCGCCATCAATCACTGATCCGCCACCAACGGCAAGAATATAATCAATGTTTTGCTTTTTAACAACTTCAACGGCTTTATCTAAAACTTCGACCGTTGGGTTTGACTCTACACCTGAAAACTCTACCCACTTATGATCTTTTAATGCAGACGTTACCTGTTGGTAAACACCATTTTTTTTAATTGAACCGCCACCATAAATAACTAAAACTTTTAAATTTTTAGCAATAAGATCACTAATCGATGAAATTTGCCCTTGACCAAATTGTATTTGCGTAGGGTTAACATAAGAAAACTTCATATTATTCTTTCCAATTTTATTGATATTTCATACAAGGTTAAAACTAACTAGTGTCCGCCTAGAAATACTAGCTAAGGTTTAACCTTAAACCATGAGTTGCATATTACTATCATTCAATAGTTTTATTAAGGCCGATTACTGCTTTTATCTTGCCTATTCCTGCTTTATTATATAATCTTTACAAGAATAAAATATTGAACTTGAATTCCAAGGTGAAATCTAAGTCAAAGGCTCTGTTCCATAATACTGTTGTCCCTCGATGAATCCCCTATTTTTAAAGGGTTAGGCGATAAATTGGTTTTT
>JABSOJ010000387.1 GCA_013216005.1 Alteromonadaceae bacterium
AAATCTTCGTTTTGAATTAATCGCTACAGCCCATGTGTAGCAATGGCTATTGACTTTTCGTTCGGGCACTAAGTAGTTTGTGTATACAGCTTATGCGATCATCAATTAATAAACTCAGGAGAAACATAATGAAAAAATTATTTCTGTTTTTGTCATTTATATCAGTGGTAAATATTTCATTTTTGTCAGCGGCGAATGATTTTTCTGATGGTCAATGGATTGATTTAACACATGAATTTTCAGAGGAAACAATTTACTGGCCAACCGCTGAACAATTTAAAAAGACCACTGTTTTTAGTGGCTTCACAAATGCTGGTTTTTATTATACCGCACATAATTTCAGTACATCGGAACACGGGGGTACGCACGTAGATGCACCTATTCACTTTGCTGAGAATCGTAATACGGTTGATGAAATACCGGTAGAACAATTAATTGGCTCAGGCGTGGTTATTCAAATTTCAGAAAAAGCGAAGGTAAATCGGAATTATCAACTTTCGGTTAAAGATATTTTAGAGTGGGAAAAGAAACACGGCGTTATTGCTAGAAACAGTATTTTGCTAATTGATACCGGCTCAAGTAAATTGTGGCCAAATAAGCAAGCGTATATGGGAACGGATGAGCGAGGTCAGGCAGCGGTCCAGAAGCTGAAATTTCCTGGGATTCATCCAGATGCAGCAAAATTTTTGATAACCAAAAGACAGATCAAGGCTGTGGGATTAGATACACCCAGTATAGATTTCGGCGGCTCCAGGCTATTTGAAACTCATCAAATTTTGTTTGAAAACAATATTCCCGGTTTTGAAAATGTTGCCAATATTGATAAATTGCCGATCAAGGATTTCATCATTTTTGCTTTGCCGATGAAAATCAAAGGAGGCAGTGGTGCTCCATTACGCATTGTTGCTTTTGTACCTGCTGAATGATTATTGTTATGACTTATGTTTAATGAGTGTTCGCCCTCGTTAAGGGGACGGACACTAATTAAAATTTTATAGGATCTAAAGCCTGGTAGATTCGCCCCGAAAATTCAAATTAATATTATATGACTTCACCTAAAATAAATTAATCGGGATTTTTAAGTAAGACAAACCATTATCTTCAGCGGGAGGCATATGTCCCGCGCGAATATTTACTTGAACAGCAGGCAATATTAGTCGAGGCATGCTTAACGTGCTGTCGCGTTCAGTGCGCATTTTTACATATTCTGCTTCAGTGGTACCGCCCCCTACGTGTATATTGCTTTCACGTTCAGCTGCTACGGTAGTTTCATTTGCATATTCATCGCGTCCTGGGGCTTTGTAGTCGTGACAAATAAAAAGTCTGTTGCTGTCTGGTAGTGTGAATATTTTTTTTATTGAATGGAATAATTGAGCGGCATCACCACCGGGAAAATCACAGCGTGCTGTGCCTGAATCGGGCATAAATAAGGTATCTCCAACAAAAGCCGCATCGCCAAATAGGTAAGTCATGCAGGCGGGTGTATGCCCTGGAGTGTGCATTGCTCTGCCTTGAATATTCCCTAGTTTTATCAGTTCGTTATCATCAAATAATTTATCAAATTGTAGACCTTCAGAGTCTAGTTCACTGTTATTGTTAAAAACTTTATTGAAGGATTGTTGTACTTCTCTAACATGAGAGCCTATGCCAATACGAGCACCTGTTCGTTTTTTAAGGTAAGGAGCCGCTGATAGATGATCTGCATGTACATGCGATTCAAGTATCCAATCAACTTTTAAATCATTGCTGTCGATGAATTTTAAAATTTCATCAGCAGCAGTAAATGAAGTTTTACCGGCGGCATAATCAAAATTTAATACAGAGTCGATGATTGCACAACTTTTGGTCTCTGGGTCCTGGACCACATAACTAAAAGTAAAGGTTGCTTCGTCGAAGAATGAAGTCACTATCAGTTGCATTACAAAATACTCCCTTATTATTAAACGGTTGGTATTATTATTCTTTTTATTCCTTAGCAAAATATAGTCAATGTTCAAATAAACGACAACTATTTTTACCGATTGATAATATAAAGCAATAAAATTACGCTTCTGTCCATGATTTGCATTAACTCGATTTTTAACTATATTTAATTATCAAGGAGTTATTGCTTGTGCAGTTGAATTAACCGCACTTTTTACCCGTATTATTCATGAGTTGAATTGGTATTAAAATACTTACCTCTTGTTGTTTGACTTTGTTGAGCAGCAGTCTTTTACACAACCTGCATTTTTGTAAATTAAAACGGATGGGTCGGTTTGTTTCAATAATAAAGCGATCTATATAAAAATTAAAAGAAACAGGGATTAATGTAATGGAAAATCAATTAGAAGGAGCTGCAAAAGCCCAAGATGCTATACAAATTGTCGAAGAAATTAGTGCATCTGAAGTTGCAAACGCAGTTGTTACAGAAAAAGATGCCGGTATTGTGATCGGTGAGAAATCTAAGTTTATGGCTAGCACGCACGATATTGTGATTGTTGGAGGTGGTGCTGGCGGGCAAGCAGTGGCGGCCAGTTTACACAAACGTCACCCCAGCCTCGATATTGGCATTATTGAACCAAGTGAAGAACACTATTATCAACCTGGCTGGACCATGGTAGGCGGTGGTGTTTTTAAAGCTAAAGATACTGTGCGTAAAATGATCAATGTGATGCCTCATAGCGTTAAATGGTATCAGGCATCAGTAGAATCGTTTATGCCTGATGAGCAAATAGTGATATTGGCAGGTGGTGAATTAATTGGTTATAAATACTTAGTCGTCGCACCTGGTTTAACATTAGATTGGGGGGCTATTGAAGGTTTAGAGGAAGCGCTTGGAAGTAACGGGGTTACTTCTAATTACCGCTACGATCTTGCGCCTTATACTTGGGAGTTGGTACAGAAAACCCGTAAGGGACGAGCGATCTTTACTCAACCTCCGATGCCAATTAAATGTGCAGGCGCACCGCAAAAAGCTATGTATTTAGCGTGCTCTGAGTGGTTGAGTAAATCACGATTACGCGATATTGAGGTTGAGTTCTGTAATGCTGGACCTGTGTTATTCGGTGTTGCTGATTACGTGCCAGCGTTGATGGAATACATTGAAAAATATCAGATCGAACTTCATTATTCACAGAATTTAATTAAGGTTGATGGCCCTAATCAAATTGCCACATTTGAAGTGACTGATGCTGATGGGAATAAGTCAGAAGTTGAAAAGTCGTTTGATATGTTACATGTATGTCCTGTGCAGCGAGCGCCTGAATTTATCCGCGAAAGCCCCTTAGCTGATGCTGCTGGTTGGCTTGATGTCGATCAGGAAACATTACAACATAAGCAATTTGGTAATATTTTTGGTATAGGTGATATTAATAATACGCCAAATGCTAAAACAGCTGCCGCAGTACGTAAACAGGCACCGGTTATTGCTGAGAACTTGTTGGCGATTATGAAACAAGAGTCTTTAACGGCAATTTATAATGGTTATGGATCATGCCCGCTTACGGTTGAACGGGGTAAAATTGTACTTGCTGAGTTCGGTTACGGTGGCAAGTTATTACCTACATTCCCATTGTGGTTGATAGAAGGGAAGTTGCCTTCTAAGTTGTCCTGGTTCCTTAAGGAAAAAATATTACCTTGGGTCTACTGGAATTTAATGCTTAAAGGTAAAGAGTGGTTTGCTGCTCCGGGACGAAGGAGAAAATAAAAACAGTTGAAATAGCCAGTTTTTGTTATTGATGCATTAATTGACTCTTTCGGATAATTAATGCTCGGTAAAGAGCAAGTTTGTCTTCATTGAAATTTTAAAATCTTAGGTCCGGTCAGTAACTTCAAGTTTAAATACAGTTCATAAATTTATTTTGACACTGTTATTCACATTAGCTTTACAGAAGAAAATCTCTCGAAATCGTTTAAATAAATATTTAATAACTCAAGTTTCGGAGTTCATTTTAACCACTTAGAAGTAGAGTAGGCCGCAGGCTTCGCATAGCTTATCCAACGGCCCCTCTTCGATTCCGTGCATGAGGTTTTCCCTC
>JABSOJ010000037.1 GCA_013216005.1 Alteromonadaceae bacterium
TCAAGGTTTGTTTTGATGGAAACAATTAGAGCAGGTTAAAAATTTAAAGTTGAGCTAAGTTGTCGTAAGCTCACAATAAAACGTGGAAAGGTTTTTGGGGCATGATCTTTTTTTCTGCGGTATGTTTTTTGGTTTTTGGTCTTATTGCTCAAAATAATGAAACGGCGCGCCAATTATCACTTATTCCCTACGAGAGTTATGATTACGGACAATTAATTTTATTTGGTGCATTGTGGGGATTTGGCTACGTGTTGTTTGAATTACCCAATAGCTTTATTAAAAGACGTATAAATATAGCACCGGGAAAAGGCGGAACAAAGCTCAATGGTGTTATTTTTAATGTGGTAGACCAAGCAGATTCAGCATTTGGCTGTACTTTATTTTTATTGGTTTTCTATACACCTTCTTTGACTGAGTGGATCTGTATATTTATTGTTGCCGTACTAGTACATTATTTGATGAATATCATTTTGTATGCGTTACGTCTTAAATCTAGTCCATGGTAAAATAGTAAAATAGTAAAATAGTAAAATAGTAAAATAGTAAAATAGTAAAATAGTAAAAGGTAAAAAGGAAAATAATATGTTTATAGGATTCGTTAATCCCCCCTCAGTAGTGACTTTTTTAGGACTTATACTTGGGGTTTTTTCAATTAATTTTGCTTTACAGCAAGAGTTTGAATTTGCCGTTATTTGCTTTATGTATGCAGGTGTTTGTGACTTATTTGATGGGCTAGTCGCTCGTAAAGTCAAACTCAGCGAAAAAGAAAAGTTGTTTGGCATACAATTAGACAGCATAGTCGATATGGCCTGTTTCGGTATTGTTCCCATAGTATTAGCACTTCAATTTGGGTTGCAGAGTCAGCCCATTGATATCATTATTTTAAGCTTTTACGCTGTTGCCGCCGCTATGCGTTTAGCCTATTTTAATATTTCAGGTTTGGAAGAGCATGATGGTCAATCTTATTATTCTGGCTTGCCCGTAACGTTTGCGGCATTGTTGCTCCCGTTGATTTATTTATTGAGTTACTTTTTATCAAGTGTTCAAATGCAATGGGTATTACGGGGGAGTTATTTTGTTATTGCAATGCTGTTTATCTTGAATATTCCCATCCCTAAACCTAAGGGGATATTTTATGTTATTTTTCCAATAACAGCACTTTTGGTAACCTTTATTTATTTGTCAATATGAAAATAACTTCCGGAGCTAAAGTATGAAATTAGAAATACCTTTATACAATCGTTGTACAAGCCAAATTGAAAATGAACGTGTTTTTGAAGTGAATTTCATGACATTTGTTTATGATACCTATATTGGGGGACTATTAGAACGATTGGTTTTTAAGCGTCTTTGGTTCTCAAAGCTTTATGGTAAAATTCAGCAATCTGATCGTTCGAAGAAAAAAATTGTTGAATTTATTGAACAATATGAAATTGATACTTCAGAATTAACTAAGGCGTTAAACGATTATTTGAATTTCAATGATTTTTTTATTCGAAAATTCAAACCAGCCGTTCGACATATTAATACAGTTCCTCACAAGCTCATTTCACCTTGTGATGCCCGGTTAATGGCTTTTCCGATAAGTTATGCTGCAGATATTAAAATAAAGAATAATTTGTATTCAGTTGAGCAATTATTGCAAAATAAACAATTAGCAGATGAATACCGTGAAGGTCTTTGTCTGGTTTATAGATTAGCGCCAATGGATTATCACAGATTTATTTATTTTGATGATGGTGAAGAAACTAAATTAGTAAACGTAAATGGTTTTTTGCATTCAGTTAGTCCAATTGCGCAGAAAAAAATAACGACAGTTTTCAGTGAAAATGTACGTCAATACTCTGTACTAAAGACAAATAATTTTGGCCATGTTATACAATTAGATGTAGGAGCCATGGTTGTAGGTAAGATAAAACAACATAAAGTTAGCGGTGGCGGTTTTATCAGAGGGGAAGAAAAAGGTTATTTTGAGTTCGGTGGTTCAACCATCGTTCTGCTCTTTAAAAAGGGATCAGTAGAGATAGACAAAGACATTTTACATCATTCGCTAACAGACATTGAAACACTGGTGAAAATGGGGGAAGTTGTCGGACAGAAATGTCTTGGTAGGTTCAATTGATTGATGCATCAGAGAAATTGAAACCTGTCTACTTCGGTATAACTGACTAGAGGTTTACTGTTAAAAAATCGAAATTTAAAGTCTGTTTTTTGATTGTTGGTGAGCCCTCTAACAGATATCGCAATACGGTGTTCTTCACTCGGGTAAAATATCCAGCTCCGCCAAATTTCAGGTTGATCTAGTCTATGTTCAGCAAAACTTAAACTGATCGACTCTTTCATTTTTAATGATTGAGAAGTTAACGTTGAAGATGAGACCGTTTCATTATCTAAATTAAAACTAAAGTCTTTTAAAGGTATCGCTAACCCTAGGCCCCACGCCTTGATATATGACTCTTTTAGGGTCCAATAATCAAAGAAACGACTCCGTTGCTGTTCAACAGGTAAAGAAAATAGTTCTTCAGTTTCGCTCGGGGAAAAGTACCTGTCAGCAATCGCTAAAACGTTATTGTTACGGGTCGTATTTTCAACATCACACCCGATATCGTCATTCAGCATCACAGCACAGATAATTAAATTTTTAGTATGACTAATATTAAATCTCAGCGGTAAAGGCGGATTGCAGATCTCTGGTTTGTCTTTTTCGCCTTTTTCAAAACGCCAGTCACCCGGTTGAACATCTGCGTATTGAGACAATAAATCACGAATAAAAGCTCTGGTGATTAATGCATCGTGGCGGTCATTTTCAAACCGGTATCTTTGCTGTTTTTTAGTTTCATCAACCGTAAGTAGTTTTTTATACTGCGTAAGTAATTCATCAATACTTTTATAGGTGCTTGTATGAGCGCTCTTAAAATCGTCTGTAAAACTATTTACATTCCCCATCTCAGAAGAGAAAATCTGTGGTTGCACTGCCCACAGATGTATTTCATTTTCCTGAAGTGAAAGCTTAGTTAATTGTTTTTGTTCGGGATGACTACCAGATTGAGACATTGTTGTTTTAAATAGTGTCATGAAAAAGTATCGCTAGGTTATGTGCATTTTATTTTTTTGATTAAGAGCACGATTTTAGCACAAAGTAAATATCATCATTGAACTATTTAATTTACTTTTTTTAAATAAATTCATATGAAACAGCCCAATAGATAAAAGTGTCGCAACCCCTCGTTATTCCTAGATAACTGGTTGTCCAGAGCCGTGTTTTATTGTGCTTATTATTAAACAAACCTTGTATCGGGTGATTGTGTTGGGTTTGAAACCTGTGTATATTACCGGAATTGGATGTTTATACCCAAGTGTATTGGGTATACATCAATCGATTAAGTCAAATGATTATCCATTGCTTAACACCTGCTTTTTTGAAAAAAGAGTAATTAAAAGCTTAAGTTAAGAGATAAGAATAAGAGATAAAGTTAAATGTCAAAGCAACATGCAAACGCCACCACCACACCAGAAATGCGGGCGTTTATCCATGAGTCAGATTTACCTACGGCAGTATTAGCTCGTTTGTTGAAAATATCTGAATCAACGGTACGAAAATGGCGTCAACGTGAATCATTAAAAGATGGCTCTCACGTACCTAAACAATTAAATACTACCTTAAGTGAAGCGCAAGAATATGTTGTGGTTGAATTGCGCACGCGCTTATTGCTTTCCCTTGATGAACTTTTGGTGGTTTGCAAAAATTTTATCAATGCTAATGTTTCACGTGCTGGTTTACAACGCTGTTTAAAGCGTCACGGTGTTTCACGTTTAGCCGATATGCAAGATACTGGTGAGGTTTCTGACGCAGATAATCCAAGTCAGGCTCAAACTTCTTCAACACCGATACAAGTCAAACTGGAAGATACCAAAAACCATCATATTCTTTTATCGGATGTTTCACCTCAAGCAATGCGTGAAGTATTAAATCGCACTAACAATTTATCCATAGATGAAGTGGTGCAAGTTAAGGTCACTCAATTACCTCAATTTTCAAATGATACTGACGAGACAGATAATAAACGACGTTTATTAGTTGCGAATGATCCAACTTCCGGTTGGGTTTATGTTGATATTTATGATGGCGACGAAAAAGAAGCCGCAAGTCGTTACATGAGCTACGTGCTCACCAAGGCTCCATTCCATATCCGCCGTATTTTGGCGGGTAATTACACCGAATTTTTAAGTCGTTTTCGATTATTGAATGACACCGTCGATGGCGGAGATGATTCTGATAGCGAAAATGCAACAAGATCCTCACTGGAGAACAATTCCTAATGGCTAAGAGAAAAGTACCTATGGCGAACAAAAATATGCCGATAACAGATTCAAACGAAAATATTGATGAACAAGAATTAAATTCACGTTTACAAGAATGCCCTATTGCCATTATTGGTATGGCATCGGTTTTTGCTGATGCAAAAAATCTTGAACAATACTGGGATAATATTTTTGAATCAGTAGACGCCATTAGAGATGTTCCGGCAGATCGCTGGGCCATTGAAGACTATTATTCAAGTGATGTTACTGCACCGGATAAAACATATTGTAAACGTGGTGGTTTTTTACCTGAGATTGATTTTGATCCGATGGAATTTGGTTTGCCGCCAAATATTCTTGAATTAACTGATATCGCTCAATTGCTGTCACTGGTCGTTGCACGTGATGTATTAAACGACGCAGGCATTGGTGATAATTCAGGTTATGACCGTGACAAAGTGGGGATTACTTTAGGTGTCGGCGGTGGTCAAAAACAGATCTCTCCTTTAACGTCTCGCTTGCAAGGTCCGGTATTAGAAAAAGTACTGAAAGCTTCTGGTATTGATGCTGAAGATCGCGAAATGATCATCGAAAAATTCAAAAAGGCTTATATTGGTTGGGAAGAAAACTCTTTCCCGGGCATGTTAGGCAATGTCATTGCGGGTCGTATTGCTAACCGTTTTGATTTTGGTGGTACTAACTGTGTGGTTGATGCTGCTTGTGCAGGATCGCTTGCGGCAATTAAATTAGCCGTTTCAGATTTGCTGGAATATCGCTCAGAAGTGATGATTTCTGGTGGAGTTTGTTGTGATAACTCTCCATTTATGTATATGTCGTTCTCTAAAACTCCGGCATTTACTACTAACGAAGATATTCGCCCTTTTGATGCCGATTCTAAAGGCATGATGATCGGTGAAGGTATCGGCATGATGGCGTTTAAACGTTTAGAAGATGCTGAACGTGATGGCGATAGAGTTTATGCTGTGCTTAAAGGTATTGGTACTTCTTCTGACGGTCGTTTCAAATCAATTTATGCACCACGCCCGGACGGACAGGCCAAAGCGTTGAAACGTGCTTACAATGATGCGGGTTTTGATCCCTCGACGTGTGGTTTACTTGAAGCACATGGCACAGGTACTAAAGCGGGTGATGCTGCCGAGTTCAGTGGTTTGGTTAAACATTTTACACAAGGCGCTGAAAACGGAGATTTTAAAAAACAGGGTATTGCCTTAGGCTCAGTAAAATCACAAATCGGCCATACTAAAGCTGCTGCTGGTTCTGCCGGTATGATCAAAGCGGTATTGGCATTACATCATAAAGTATTGCCACCAACTATTCATATTGATCAACCTAATGTTTCGTTAGACATAGAAAACAGTCCGTTATATTTAAATAGTGAAACCCGTCCCTGGATGACGCGGGAAGATGGTATGCCTCGTCGTGCAGGTGTAAGCTCATTTGGTTTTGGCGGCACTAATTATCATATGGTGCTGGAAGAATATCAACCTGAAGCTGAAGGACAATATCGTTTAAATATTGTTCCGCAAACTGTGTTGATTACTGCAAACAATGAACAGGCAATTATTGCTTCATTAAATGAGTGGAAAACTAAACTTTCAACAAATGCTGACGCACAGCCATTTGTTTTTAACGCTTTAGTGACAGAATATGCACTACAAACACCTGACGTTGAATTAGCACGTTGTGGTTTTGTTGCCAAAAATGCAGACGAAGCTATCAGTATGATAGAAGCTGCATTGAAGCAATTCACTAGCAAAGCAGGCGTAGAAGAATGGTCAGTACCAACGGGTATTTATTACCGTAAATCAGGATTGAACAGCAAAGGAAAAGTTGTCGCCTTATTCTCAGGACAAGGTTCTCAATATGTAAACATGGGCCGGGAGCTAGCTTGTAATTTCCCGAGTGTAATGCAAAGCGCTGCTGAGATGGATGCTGAGTTTTCAAACGCTGGTTTAGGTCAGTTAACTCCGGTAACTTACCCAATTCCTGTCTTTTCAGATGATGCGCGTAAAGCTCAGGATGAAGCTTTACGTTTAACTCAGCATGCACAACCCGCTATTGGTACTTTAAGTGTTGGTTTATACAAAACTTTCACTAATGCTGGTTTTAAAGCAGATTACACTGCTGGTCACAGTTTTGGTGAACTTACCGCATTGTGGGCAGCTGGCGTAGTAAACGACAGTGATTATATGATGCTGGCCCGCAGTCGAGGTCAAGCGATGGCCGCTCCTGCTGATGAAACTTTTGATGCAGGAACTATGATTGCCGTGGTAGGTGAGCCTGCGAAAGTTGCTACCGATATTAAAGATATTAAAGATATTTCAATTGCTAACTATAATTCGAATAATCAGGTAGTGGTGGCGGGTGTTACCAGTCAAATCGCCATTGCTATTGCAGAATTAAAAGCTAAAGGCTACAAAGTTGTGCCTTTACCCGTTTCTGCAGCATTCCACACGCCTCTGGTTGGTCATGCACAAAAGCCATTTGCTAAAGCAATTGATAGCGCGAAGTTTAACGCACCTAGTGTACCCGTATTTTCTAATAGTACGGGTAAAGCGCATTCAAACAAAGCGGCTGATATTAAAAAGAGCCTGAAAAATCACATTTTAGAATCAGTACATTTTAATGAAGAAATTGACAATATCTATGCTGATGGCGGCAGAGTTTTCGTTGAGTTTGGTCCTAAAAACGTACTAACCAAATTAGTCGAAAATATTTTAAAAGACAAAGGTGACGTTACGGCAATTGCGGTGAATGCTAATCCTAAAAAATCAGCAGACATGCAAATGCGTCAATCGGCCTTGCAAATGGCAGTGTTAGGATTGGAGTTGAATGAGATTGATCCTTATTCTGCGGTTAAGCGTCCGTTGGCTGCACGGAAAATGTCAGCACTTAAAATGAAACTTTCAGGTGCTTCTTATGTAAGCGATAAAACTAAGAAAGCCTTTGATGATGCCTTAAATGATGGCTGGAAGGGGAAACAGGCGACTTCAGTACCTGTTGCTGTTCCTGAGCCTCAAATAGTGGAAAAGATTGTCGAGAAAATTGTTGAAGTTGAACGTATTGTTGAAGTAGAAAAAATTGTTTACGTTAACGCTGACGGAACTCATGCTTCGAGAGGTCTAACAGCTTCAACAAACTCAAATGAATTAGTTTCAAGTATTGAACGTAGCGTTAGTCAGTTTGTTGAACATCAACAACAATTATTAAATGTGCATGAACAATATATGCAAGGGTCTAAAGACTACGGTAAAACTTTTGATTCAGTACTTAATGCACAGGGTGGAGGCGAATTACCTGAAAGTTTAGATCGTACTTTAGGCATGTATCATCAGTTTCAGTCTGAAACCTTACGTGTGCATGAGCAGTACTTAAATCATCAAACCGATAATATGGCGACGATGTTAAATACTGACGCAGCAGAGCAAAATTCTATTGTAGATGTTGCTGAGGTTACTGAGGTTGAAGTTGCCAGGATTGAAACTGCTAAGGTTGAAACTGTTGCTTCTGTAATAACACCAGTGGCACCGATAGTACCAGTTACTCATGTAGAGCCGGCTTCAGCACCCGTTCAAACTGCTGCAACAGCTATGGCTATTGAGCCTGTAGCTGAAGCCGTTGCTGATATTGAATCATCTGTTGCAATTGATGTTGTCGCTGATGTTGATGTCGAAAAAATCAATACGGTGATGATGGAAGTTGTCGCTGAGAAAACAGGTTACCCAACAGAAATGTTATCCCTTGAAATGGATATGGAAGCTGATTTGGGGATTGATTCAATTAAACGTGTTGAAATTCTGGGTTCGGTTCAGGAAATTATTGCTGACTTACCAGAGCTTAACCCTGAAGACCTAGGTGAGTTACGTACATTAGGCGAAATTGTTGACTACATGAAATTAAAAGCCGCATCTGTAGTGCATAGTCATCACACGCCTGATTTACACATTGTAGATAGCTCAGATGTAGATAGCTCAGATGTAGAAACAGCCGTTGCTTCGAATGCTACCACTGCTCATCTTTCTTTAGATAAAGTGCAATCAGTAATGATGGACGTTGTTGCTGAGAAAACAGGTTATCCGACAGAAATGTTAGAACTTGAAATGGATATGGAAGCTGACTTAGGTATTGACTCAATTAAGCGTGTTGAAATTTTAGGTGCAGTACAAGAAACGATCCCTGACTTACCTGAGCTTAATCCTGAAGATTTAGCTGAACTACGCACTTTGGGTGAAATCGTAAGTTATATGCAAAGCAAAGTTTCAGTAGCTCCTGTTGCAGCCGTTGTGGAACAGGCTCCTGTAGCAACTGCTTCAGTTGATTTAGCACACATTCAATCCGTTATGATGGAAGTGGTCGCTGAAAAAACAGGTTATCCAACAGAGATGTTAGAACTTGCGATGGATATGGAAGCAGACCTTGGTATTGATTCTATTAAACGCGTTGAAATTCTCGGTGCGGTTCAGGAAACTATTCCAGACTTACCAGAGCTTAATCCAGAAGATTTAGCAGAATTACGTACTTTGGGTGAAATCGTAAGTTATATGCAAAGTAAAGTTTCAGCAGCGCCAGTTGCTGTTGCAGCCACTGTTTCAATAGATCTGGAGCATATCCAATCAGTAATGATGTCGGTAGTAGCTGAAAAAACCGGTTATCCGACAGAAATGTTAGAGCTGGGCATGGACATGGAAGCCGACCTTGGTATTGACTCAATTAAACGAGTTGAAATTTTAGGTGCGGTGCAAGAAACGATCCCAGACTTACCAGAACTTAACCCTGAAGACTTAGCAGAATTACGTACGCTGGGTGAAATCGTAAGTTATATGCAAAGTAAAGTGTCAGTAGCGCCAGTTGCTGAAGTGCAAGCGCCTTTGACAAGTGACCTGAAAAATGATCAAACAAGCGCGCCAGCTATTGATTTAGAACACATTCAATCAGTAATGATGACAGTTGTTGCCGAAAAAACAGGTTATCCGACAGAAATGTTAGAACTTGGGATGGATATGGAAGCTGATCTTGGTATTGACTCAATCAAACGTGTTGAAATTTTAGGTGCGGTGCAAGAAACGATCCCAGACTTACCAGAACTTAACCCTGAAGACTTAGCAGAATTACGTACGTTGGGTGAAATCGTAAGTTATATGCAAAGTAAAGTGTCAGTAGCGCCAGTTGCAGAAGCATCTGTGACAAGTGCACCAGCTATTGATTTAGCACACATCCAGTCAGTTATGATGACAGTGGTTGCCGAAAAAACAGGTTATCCGTCAGAAATGTTAGAACTTGGGATGGATATGGAAGCCGATCTTGGAATAGATTCAATCAAACGTGTTGAAATTCTGGGTGCGGTGCAAGAAACAATTCCAGACTTACCCGAGCTTAACCCAGAAGACTTAGCAGAATTACGTACTTTGGGTGAAATCGTAAGTTATATGCAAAGTAAAGTAAGTGTTGGTGCTGCAACTACAGTAGTTACAACCGTGGTTGCAGGACAAGCTGAGCAAATAGCAGCAACGTCTCCGAGCTTTGAACCAGCGCCAAGCGCAACAGTTGCTTTATCTGCCTTAAGTTCAGTAAATAAAATTACGCAAGAAGTAAAAGGTGCGAATGCGCTAATTGTTGATGACGGAACAGGCAGTGCAGTTGCATTAAGTGCCAAGCTTATTAAAGATGGTTGGAAGGTAACTGCATTAAAACCTAACTGGATTAATGCAAGTTCGAAAAAAGCGTTCGTTAAAGCGGTTAATGTTATTGAAATTGGCTCTAGTGAAAAAACGGTCGATGAAGAACAAATAAAACAACTTGTTGAAGCTAACGAACAGCTTGATGCCGTTATCTATATGCAAAGTAGTTACTTACATGCTAAAGAAACAATTAGTACTATTGAATACCCAGAAGCGAGCAAGCAAGGCTTAATGTTGGCTTTTGTTTTAGCAAAATTATGTAAAGTTAAAGCAGCTAAAACTGCACGTGCTTCATTTGTAGTTGTTACTCGTCAAGGCGGTACGCTAGGTTTTGCCAATGACAATACTAAAGCTGACCTGAAAGCTGATTTAGCTCAAAGCGGTTTAAGCGGTTTAGTGAAGACATTATCGCACGAATGGAAAGGTGATGAAGATACGGGTAAAAATGGCGTATTTTGTCGAGTTATTGACCTGTCAGCTAAATTAGCGGCTGATAAAGTTGCGACCATTGTGAATGATGAATTACTGGATATAGAGACCAGCGTCATTGAAGTGGCTCATGACACAGACAATTTAAGTAATAACATTGGTAGTCGTTTAACCCTTATTGGTGAAGCAACTGACAGTTATTCGTTAACGCAGGGTAATAGTATTGATGAAAATTCAGTATTTCTAGTGAGTGGTGGCGCAAAAGGCGTTACGGCACATTGTGTTATCCAAATTGCTAAAAAATACCAATCTAAATTTATCTTATTAGGTCGCTCTGTTTTTGATGATAACGAACCAAATTGGGCGAATGGCATTGTTGACGAAGTAGCGCTTAAAAAAGCAGCGATGCAAGCACTTATTGCTTCAGGTGATAAACCAACACCAGTGAAAGTAACTCAATTTATCCGACCTGTGATGGCGAATCGTGAAATTTCTCAAACCCTAAATGCTATTAAGGCAGCGGGCGGCCAGGCGATTTATGTGGCTGCGGACGTAACTGACAGTGATAGCGTAGGCAAATCGGTTAAAGCGGTTATTGGTCAACTTGGTGATGGTTCTTGTGAAATATCCGGCATTATTCATGGTGCAGGTGTGTTAGCTGATAAGTTTATTGAGCAAAAAACGCTTGCAGAATTTAACTCGGTTTACCGTACCAAAATGGATGGCTTGATTTCATTACTAGCTTGTACAGATGAAAGTAAGATTAAGCACTTAGTGTTATTTTCATCGGCAGCAGGTTTCTACGGTAACTCAGGTCAGTCAGATTACTCAATTGCTAACGATATTTTAAATAAAACAGCGTATCGTTTTAAAGCCTTAAACCCGAATGCTCAGGTATTGAGTTTTAACTGGGGGCCTTGGGATGGAGGTATGGTAACACCAGAGCTTAAACGTATGTTTAACGACCGTGGTGTTTATATTATTCCGCTTGATGCCGGTGCAGAATTGCTGGTAAGTGAATTAGCAGCTGATACCAACCGTTGTGCTCAAATATTAGTAGGAAATGATCTTTCTAAGGAACAAGATCAAGAAGGTGATTCTGTAAAAAAGCCACAAGTTAGTCGCTTAACAACCCGTGTTACTAAAACACTGAAAGCGACTAACAATGCATTTTTAACAGACCACGTCATTGGCGGCGATCAAGTATTGCCGACCGTTTGCGCAATTGCCTGGATGAGTGATGCTGCTGAGGCAGCGTTCACTGGTTATTATTATCAGGGCCTGGAAAACTATAAGCTTTTTAAAGGTGTAGTGTTTGACGCAGACGCGCTTGAAAAGAATGAAGCTGTTGAATATCAAATTGATTTGAAAGCTGAGCTGAATGCTGGACAAGGCACTGACGTTGAAAGCTTGCGGGTTGATACTAAAATTTCAAGTATCAATGCTGAGGGTAAAATTGTTTTTCATTATGGCGCACAGTTAATTTTGGTACGTAAGTTAGAGGCAATCCCTGAGGTTGAACTAACATTGCCGGCATTAACAGGAGCAAAGGCATCAGAGCTTTATAGCAATGGTACTTTATTCCACGGCGAAAGTTTGCAGGGCATTACCGAGATACTTGAATGTAACGATCAAGGTTTGTTGTTAGCTTGTCAGGTGCCGGAAATTGCAATGAGCAAGCAAGGTGATTTTCCATTAGCTGAAAGTAATATTTTTGCTAACGATTTAGTTTATCAGGCAATGTTGGTGTGGGTTAAAAAACAATTAGGTTTAGGCAGCTTGCCATCAAGCACGGAAGGCTGGACTGTACATCGTCAAGTTAAACCGGGTGAGGTTTTCTACTTACAATTGAAGGTTGTTGAAAGTAGCGGTGCTAATAGTAAACGTGGAAAATTAATTGCTGATATTGCTCTCTTTAGTCAAGGAAAAAGTGGCGAAACTAAAGCTGGCGAAACTAAAGCTAGCGGAATGAAAGAAGTTTTGGCGACAATAAAATCTGCCAAAGTTACCGCGAGCGCTAACTTAAATGATCTGTTTTTGAACACAAAAGTAAAAGCTGTTCAAACTCAAGAGGCATTACTTTAGATGCCAGGTAATAAAAACATTCTAGTAATAGGCATTGACGCTCAATTCGGTGAACAGACCAATATTGATCGGGTTGAGCGGGCACTTTACTTGGGTAAAGTGCTAGGTAAAGACGTCAGTGAACTTCAAGCTGAATCTTTATCAACTTTATGTGCAAGCTCTGTTGAGCGGTTGGCACTAGCCAATAAGCTCGATGCAGCAGAAATTAACCTGATACTTGTATCTGAAGTAACTCCAACGATTAGTATTGAAAACGCTACTGTTGTGACTAATTTAGCTGAGGCATTGTTTTTAACCCAAAGTTTACTTGAGCAAGATAAAGTCGTTGCCTTAGTGGGCGCTAATTTACTGTCGAACGATGATAATGAAGAAGCCACTCAGACTAACCAAGCTAACCAAGCTAACGAAGCAACAATCAGCTTTGATGAAACCTTTGGGGAATATCGAACAGTAAACGGTATTGCCAGTATTTTATTTTCGACAGAACAATTTGCTGCCAGTAACCAAAGTTATGTTTATGCTCGGTTGAAAGGGTTTGCTTCTACTGCCAGTTTTACTGGTGGTTCCTTAGCTGATATCGCTAAAAAGGCTATGAAAATTGCCAATGTTGATGCGCAGAATATTGGGTTGCTGGAGGTCTCTGCGCTTGCTGATAAAGCTTTAGCTAAGATTGAAAGTGAAGCTTTGTTAAATGTGTTTGACAGCAATACATCTGACAGTAATACATCGGACAGTAATTTATCCCAAAAGTCTTTACACACGGCGATTAGTTGCGCCAGAAGTGTAACCGGTGAGGGTGGTGGTTTTTCGCAAATAGCAGGACTATTACGCACTGTTATCGCTTTGCAACAGCGGTATATTCCGGCGATAACTGATTGGCAACAACCAAAAACAGCTGAACTTACTGCATGGCAGGCATCGAGTTTTTATTTACCAACAGAGTCTCGTCCCTGGTATCCGGAAATTGATGGTAGTGCGCATTTTGCTGCCTATAGCTGTTTAAGTGGAACCATTGAACATCATCACTATTGCCACATCATTTTGCAGGAAAATAAACTTGAAGTTGCAGGGGAAAAACACCCCGTTGATGATATTAGAAAAAATGGTTTTATTGCCAGTAGTGATTTGTATTTAGTGCTGGTTTCAGGGGAAAACGAACAAGCGATAGTAAATAATTTAAAGCGACTCGAACAGCGAACTGATCCGCTGAACGAAATAGCCAAAGATTGTTTTATCCAGGCCGATAAGGCGAGTAAAGCAAGTAACAGTGAGGTCTTTGACTTTACTGTTGCGTTAATCTGCGAGTCAAAAGAAGAATTAATTAAGGAAATTCAGTCGGCTAAAACGGGTGTTGTTAACGCCTTTGCCAGCAAAAAGGACTGGCGTACCCCAAAGGGGAGTTTTTTTACTGCGGTACCTGTTAATTCTTTACCTGGTACTTCTTTACCTGGTAATAAGGAAACTAAAGACAGTCAAAACATTGCGTTTCTTTATCCGGGAATTGGTGCAACTTATGTCGGTTTAGGGCGTGATTTATTCCATTTGTTCCCTGAAATTCATCAAGATGTTGCTAACTTGGCTGACGATATTGGTGCCAGTTTGAAAGATACCTTGCTTAATCCGCGTAGTATTATCCGACATGACTTTAAAACCCTTAAACAGCTGGATTTAGATTTACGCGGCAATTTGGCCAATATTGCTGAAGCAGGTGTTGGTTTTGCTTGTGTGTTCACTAAAGTATTTGAAAATGTTTTTAAGGTAAAAGCTGATTTTGCTACAGGTTATAGTATGGGCGAAGTGAGTATGTATGCTGCGCTTGGTGCCTGGCAACAACCTGGATTAATGTGCGAACGTTTAGCTCACTCTGAAACGTTTAATCATCGACTTTGTGGTGACTTACTTACCTTGCGGGAACACTGGGGCTTATCAGGTGACTCTTTTGATGAAGATGAAACACTCTGGGAAACCTACACAATAAAAGCCACTCTTGAGCAAGTAGAGCAGGCGAGTATTGATGAAGATCGTGTTTATTGCACCATTATCAATACGCCTGATAGTTTATTGCTCGCTGGTTATCCACAAGCTTGTCAGCGTGTTATTAAAAAGCTTGGCGTTCGTTCAATGGCATTGAATATGGCTAATGCCATTCACAGCGCACCAGCGAAAAAAGAATATAACGACATGGTTCAACTTTATACCATGGACGTTACTGATCGTCTTAAAACCAAAATGTATTCCAGTTCATGTTATTTACCTGTACCGCAAATGAGTAAAGCAATCGCCAACAGCGTTGCTAAATGTTTATGTGACATGGTCGATTTTCCTCGTTTAATTAATACCATGCATGATAAAGGTGCCCGAGTATTTATTGAAATGGGGCCTGGTCGTTCATTGTGCAGTTGGGTTGATAAAATTTTAGATCATGGAACAGAAACTAAAACTCAGAAAAAACCCAGAGTTTCAGTGCCGGTTAATGCAAAAGGCACCAGTGATGAATTAACTTATATCAGAGCGTTAGCAAAGTTAGTCAGTCATGGTGTAAAGCTTGATCTTGATACCTTATTTAATGGTTCTATTGTCGTTAATAAGGCTTGAGAAAGCTTATGAAAATTATAGTTCGGTAAAGCTGCGAAAGTGTAGATAAGCCCGATTGTAGAATTGAATTATTCAGAATTTTTAAAGAGATTCTCTTTGAGGAAAGTATGGAAAATATTGCCGTAGTAGGTATTGCCAATTTATTCCCGGGTTCAAATGCGCCGGATAAATTTTGGCAACAATTACTTGAAAAACAAGATTGCCGAAGCAAAGCCACCAGTGAACAAATGGGGGTGGAGCCGTCTAAATTTACAGGTAAGAAAGGTGATACCGATAAGTTTTATTGTGTGCACGGTGGTTATATTCGTTGTTTTGATTTTGATGCCAACGCTTTTGTTTCATCTTCGGTTGTTAGTTCAGGTGTTAGCTCAGGTATCAACAAAAGCAACGGGTTAACTACTGATTATCTAAACCAGCTTGATGATTTAAACCAATGGGCTTTGTACGTTACGCAACAGGCACTCACTGACGCGGGTTATTGGCGCAGTGATAAACTTGAAAATTGTGGCGTTATTTTAGGTAATTTATCTTTTCCTACAAAATCATCTAATCACTTATTTTTGCCGTTATATCATCAGGTGGTGGATAGCGCGCTGAAGCAAGTACTGGATAAAGATTTTCAACTAAGTCATTTTTCACCTGCTCAAGCAGATAAATATCAAAGTGAGTCTTCAGGTTTAGTTCATGCTGACAATGCGTTAGTCGCAGGATATCCATCAGCATTATTAGCCAAAGCAGCTGGTTTAGGTGGCGCACATTTCGCTCTCGATGCAGCTTGTGCTTCTTCTTGTTATTCAGTCAAACTTGCTTGTGATTATTTACATACAGGTAAAGCCGATATGATGTTGGCGGGCGCTGTTTCTGGTGCAGATCCTATGTTTGTTAATATGGGGTTTTCAATTTTCCAGGCTTACCCTGCAAACAATATTCATGCCCCGTTTGATAAAAATTCTCAAGGGCTTTTTGCCGGAGAAGGTGCGGGTATGATGGTCTTGAAACGTCATAGTGATGCCGTGCGTGATGGTGATAAAATTCATGCAATTATTAAAGGTGGCGCCTTATCAAACGATGGTAAAGGTGAATTTGTTTTAAGTCCCAATACCAAAGGGCAGGTATTGGTTTATGAACGAGCTTATAAAAATGCGAATGTTGATCCCCGTGATGTAGATTACATTGAATGTCATGCCACAGGTACGCCAAAAGGCGATAATGTTGAACTTGGCTCAATGGAAACTTTCTTCAGTCGTTATGGTAATCAACCTTTATTGGGCTCAGTAAAGTCTAATCTGGGACATTTACTTACCGCTGCGGGTATGCCGGGTATGACCAAAGCCATTTGGGCGCTGAATAAAGCAAAAATCCCTGCGACCATAAATTTGAATGAACCGCTTAGTTCTAAAAAAGGTTATTTAACTGGCGCGCAAATGCCGACAGAAACCGTGAACTGGCCTGTTACTAGCGCTAATACCATAAAACCAAGAACGGCAGGAGTAAGTGTTTTTGGTTTTGGTGGCAGTAATGCGCATATAGTTTTACAAGAGCCAACGCAAGTATTATCAGCAACGGCCACAAGTTCGAATGAACGTGAACCGCTTGCGATTATTGGTATGGATGCACATTTTGGCTCAGCAGATAATTTATCAAATTTTAAAAACCTGATAGAAACGCAGAGTAATACTTTCAGAGAATTACCCGTTAAACGTTGGAAAGGCATTGAAACTGAACGTTCAGTAATGAATGCTCTGGGTTTGAAAAAGGCACCAACAGGCGGTTATGTTGAAAATTTTGATATAGATTTTTTACGTTTTAAAGTACCGCCCAACGATCAGGATTGTTTAATTCCACAGCAATTAATGATGATGAAAGTGGCTGATAATGCTGCTAAAGATGCTGGTTTAACACAAGGCAGTAATGTTGCTGTGTTAGTGGCAATGGGCATTGAACTTGAATTACATCAGTATCGTGGCAGGGTTAATTTAAGTACACAAATTGAAGAGAGTTTAGTACAACAAGGTATTGAACTGACCAATGAACAACGTGCAACTTTAACTGATATTGCTAAAGATGGTGTTGCTTCTGCGGCTCAGTTGAATCAGTACACCAGTTTTATTGGTAATATAATGGCATCACGAATTTCTGCTTTATGGGATTTTTCCGGCCCTGCAATTACCTTATCGGCAGAAGAAAACTCGGTTTATCGCTGTGTCGAATTGGCAGAGAATTTATTCCGGACCTCTGATATTGATGCTGTGATTATCGCTGCGGTTGATTTAGCTGGTTCAGTGGAAAATATCACTCTGCGTCAGCATTACGGTAAAGTGGCTGAAGATGCTTCAGTAACAGCTAATCCTAACCTACTAGATAAATCTCAATGGTTGGTGGGTGAAGGCGCTGCGGCATTTGTGGTTAAACCTCAATCTAAAGTGAATGAAGAAAATATTTATGCCACTATCGACGGGTTTAGTTTTGTTAATGGCAATGATGCAGACTCAATAACTAAAGCTGCACAACAGGCAATGTTAATTGCGGGTATTAACGCTAAAGACGTTGATGCGGTTGAAGCCCATGCCAGTGGTTTTGCAGCTGAAAATGCAGCTGAAAAACAAGCTTTACCAGCGTTATATGTTAATAAGGCGATCAGTTCAGTTAAATCAAATATTGGTCATACTTTTAATGCCTCCGGCGTGGCGAGCATTATCAAATCTGCGCTTCTGCTAGACAAAGTAAATACCAGCTCAAAAACATATCATGCTATTAATGGTTTAGGTAAAGATGAGAGCTGTGCGCATTTAATTCTTTCATCGTCAAAATATGCCCATAAAGCTGCACCAGTGGCGAATGTTAAAAAACGCCCTCAGTTAATTAAAACCATTACTTTAGGTGGTAATTCAATTACGGAGTCTATTGTTAAAAATAGCCAGATCCCGGCAATGACGGATATTAAACAAGCGTTTGTCAGCAAAGCGTTATCGTCGGTATCGCATCCAGTTGAATTGAATAACCTTATACCTAAATTCACGGTTAAGAAAAAAAGTATTAAGCAAACCACAATTAGAACAGGCGCACCACAAAGTTCTGTGGCACCAAAACCTGTCCAGACTATTCATCAAAGTAAGCAAACTGTAAGCACATTTCAGCATGCTCAGAACAAAGCACCTATTGGAGCCAATGTGACTCAAGCTAAGAAAGCCAGTAAAGAAATTTATCAACAAGCAGCCACTCATCAGGCATTTTTAAGTACCCGTCAGGTGGCGCAACAGCAAATATCACAATTAATTGACATGCAGGTCAGTGCTAGTGCGGGTATGCACAATGAAGCACCCGTTTTTGCAGAGGCACATACGCCGACGTTATCTGTTGTAGCATCTCATGATGAAATTAATGTCAGTTCAGATAAAGTAAATGAAGCTGATCACAAATGGGCGACAGACTCAGGTTTTGGCTCTGGTTTCAAAATAAAGGGACCAAAAGGTTATAGCTATCCGCCATTGCAATTAAAAGAAGTTTTCAATCAACCTGAAAATATTGTTTGGGATACCGCTGATTTAGTTGAATTCGCTGAAGGTGATATCGGTAATGTTTTCGGTGAAGAATACCGGATTATTGATAAATATTCGCGCCGGGTACGTTTACCTACCACCGATTATTTATTGGTGTCGCGTGTTACCGCGCTTGAAGCGAAGGTAAATGAATATAAAAAATCTTACATGTGCACAGAGTATGATATTCCGGTAGATGCGCCATTTTTAATTGATGGTCAAATTCCCTGGTCAGTATCAGTTGAATCTGGTCAGTGTGATTTATTGTTAATTTCTTACATAGGTATTGATTTTCAAGCCAAAGGTGAACGTGTATACCGTTTATTAGATTGCGAATTAACTTTTCTGGAAGAAATGGCATTTGGTGGTGAAACCCTGCGTTATGAAATTCATATTGATTCATACGCTAGAAATGGCGAACAGTTATTATTTTTCTTTCACTACGACTGTTATGTCGGCGATAAAAAAGTGCTGATCATGCGTAATGGTTGTGCTGGTTTCTTTACCGATGAAGAGCTGGCAGATGGTAAAGGTGTTATTCATAATGACAAAGATAAAGCAGAATTAGCCAATGCGGTTAAATCATCATTCACTCCGTTAATTAATCGACCGCGTGATCAATATGATTATAACGATATGATGAAATTGGTTAACGGTGATGTTGCCGGTTGTTTTGGTGCGGCTTATAATCAAAAAGGTCGTAACCCGTCTTTAAAATTCTCTTCTGAAAAATTCCTGATGATAGAGCGCATTACTAAAGTTGATGCGAGTGGTGGTCATTGGGGCATAGGTTTATTAGAAGGACAAAAAGAGCTGGATCCAAACCATTGGTATTTCCCTTGTCACTTTAAGGGTGATCAAGTTATGGCTGGTTCATTGATGTCTGAAGGTTGCGGGCAAATGGCGATGTTCTTTATGCTGTCATTAGGTATGCACGCTAATGTTAATAATGCACGCTTCCAGCCTATGCCGGGCGAGTCGCAAACTGTGCGTTGTCGTGGTCAGGTTATACCGCAGCATAATACGTTGACTTATCGCATGGAAGTGACAGAAATTGGCATGCAGCCTTATCCGTTTCTCAAAGCTAATATTGATATTATTCTTGATGGTAAAGTGGTCGTTGATTTTAAAAACTTATGCGTGATGATCACTGAGCAAGATGAAAATTCACCTTATCCTGTGACTTTACCAGATGACGTGATGCTTGCTTCTTTTAATGCGTCTACTGCTTCTTTAACTAGTGGTGGAGGTCTAGATGAGCGAGGCGTTGAACCTTTTAAATATCCTGAACGTCCATTGATGCGTGTAGAATCAGATTTCAGTGCCGTTAAAAATAAAGGCGTGACACCCATTCAGCATTTTGAAGCACCACTTGTAGCGGGTCAAAACCGCGTGCCAAACCAGGCACCATTCACGCCTTGGCATTTATTTGAATTTGCAACTGGTAATATATCAAACTGTTTTGGAAACGATTTTGACGTTTATAAAGGTCGTATTCCCCCTCGTACACCTTGCGGTGATTTACAAGTAGTAACGCAAGTGCTGGAAGTGCAGGGAGAGCGTTTAGATCTTAAAAATCCGTCAAGCTGTATTGCTGAATATTATGTACCGGAAGATGCTTGGTATTACACTAAAAACAGCCACGAAAATTGGATGCCTTATTCATTAATAATGGAAATAGCATTACAACCGAATGGCTTTATTTCAGGTTACATGGGCACTACCCTTAAATATCCTGAAAAAGACCTGTTTTTCCGTAACCTTGATGGCACGGGTAATTTACTGAAGCAAATCGATTTACGTGGTAAAACTATCGTTAATAAATCGGTATTGGTTAGCACGGCTATTGCCGGTGGCGCGATCATTCAAAGCTTTACTTTTGACATGTATGTAAAAGTTGAAGGTGGAGAAAATGAATTGTTCTACACAGGTAAAGCGGTATTTGGTTACTTTAGTGGTGAGTCGTTAACCAATCAATTAGGTATCGATAATGGAAAAATTACCCATGCCTGGTTTGTTGATAATAATACCCCTAAATCTGATATTGAAGTTTTAGACTTAACCAATAAGAATTTATCTTTATATCAAGCACCCGCAGGCAAACCACACTATAAATTAGCGGGTGGTCAAATGAATTTTATTGACACAGTGTCAATTGTTGAGGGTGGTGGTAAAGCAGATGTAGCTTATGTTTATGGTGAACGCACTATCGATGCAACAGACTGGTTTTTCCGTTATCATTTTCATCAAGATCCTGTAATGCCCGGTTCGTTGGGGGTTGAAGCAATAATTGAATTAATGCAAACCTACGCACTGAAAAATGATTTAGGTGCACAGTTCAATAATCCTAGATTTATTGCTCCTGCGACCGAAGTTAAATGGAAATACCGTGGTCAAATTACGCCGTTGAATAAACAAATGTCTCTAGATGTGCATATTACCGAGATTATTACCGATAAAGGTGAAGTACGTTTAGTGGGTGATGCTAACTTATCGAAAGATGGCTTACGTATTTATGAAGTAAAAGATATTGTACTCAGCATTGTAGAAGCGTAGCCAAAGTTAACTAGTGTTTATCCATAAATGGATGTTTACGGCGGACGAACACTAGTTAGTAGCAACCCAATATTAATTTTTATCAAGTTTCAAACATTAGGAATAATAATGTCGAGTTTAGGTTTAAACAATAATAACAATGCAATCGACTGGGCGTGGAAAGTAGACGCAGCATCAGTAAAAACGGATAACAGTGCAATTAAATCTGCGCTGATGGATTTATCTAAGCCAATTTATTTAGCTAAATCACAAGAGCAATTGGGTCTGGCTAATGTAAGTGTCAGCACTGGTGCTAATGACGTGTTGGCTTTCGCGCAAAAACTGAATCCGGAAGATTTAGGTGATGATAATTACAAAAAACAGCATGGCGTTAAATACGCTTATCACGGTGGCGCAATGGCAAATGGTATTGCCTCAGTTGAATTAGTCGTTGCATTAGGCAAAGCCGGGTTTTTATGTTCATTCGGCGCAGCAGGTTTAGTGCCTGACGCCGTTGAAGATGCCATTCTTCGTATTCAAGCTGAATTACCTAATGGCCCTTATGCTGTAAACTTAATTCATGCTCCTGCTGAAGAAGCACTGGAGCGTGGTGCGGTAGAGCGTTTCTTGAAATTAGGTGTTAAAACCGTTGAAGCTTCAGCTTATTTAGGATTAACCGAACATATTGTTTGGTATCGTTTGGCCGGGCTTTCTAAGAATGCGGATGGCACTGTAAATATTGGTAATAAAGTGATCGCTAAAGTATCACGTACTGAAGTCGGTCGTCGTTTTATGGAGCCGGCACCACAAAAATTAGTCGATAAACTTCTGGCTCAAAATAAAATCACTCAAGAGCAAGCTGAGCTTTCAAAGTTAGTGCCGATGGCTGATGATATTACCGCAGAAGCCGATTCTGGCGGTCATACCGATAACCGTCCATTTTTAACGTTAATACCAAGCATTATGGCCTTACGTGATGAAGTACAAGCCAAATATAACTTTTCACCAGCCTTACGTGTAGGCGCTGGCGGTGGTATTGGTACCCCAGAAGCTACATTGGCAGCGTTTAATATGGGCGTCGCGTACATTGTACTGGGCTCTGTAAATCAGGCATGTGTTGAAGCTGGTGCTTCTGAACATACCCGTAAGTTATTATCAACGATAGAAATGGCCGATGTCACCATGGCTCCTGCCGCTGATATGTTTGAAATGGGTGTTAAATTACAAGTATTGAAACGTGGCTCAATGTTCGCCATGCGTGCTAAAAAGCTTTATGAATTGTATGTCGCTTACGACTCAATTGAAGATATTCCGGCTGTAGAGCGTGATAAAATTGAAAAGCAAATTTTCCGCACTAACTTAGACGAAATATGGTCCGGCACGATGTCGTTCTTTAAAGAACGAGATCCTGATATGTTAGCCCGTGCGATGAATAATCCTAAACGTAAAATGGCGTTGATCTTCCGTTGGTATTTGGGATTATCTTCACGTTGGTCAAATATTGGCGAAAAAGGCCGTGAAATGGACTACCAAATTTGGGCTGGCCCAAGTTTAGGCGCATTCAACAGCTGGGTTAAAGGCACATACCTTGAAGATTATACTCGCCGTGGTGCGGTAGACGTAGCCTTGCACATGCTAAAAGGTGCGGCATATTTACAACGGGTTAATCAGCTTAAATTGCAGGGGGTTAGCTTTAGCCCTGAATTGGCCGGGTATCGTACTGAGTTGTAGGTTTTAATTTGTTGGTAGTTTGAACTTTTTAAAGAGCCCTAAATTCGTTTTTAGGGCTTTTTGTGTTTGCCCAGCGAAGCTGGCAAACCCGTCCACTTGAAAGAAAGTGGAGTCACCCTGACTAAGGGGAAGACAATCCGA
>JABSOJ010000388.1 GCA_013216005.1 Alteromonadaceae bacterium
AGCCGCTTATTTTTGAGTTAATTCAGGTTGATTTTTCTTGTGTCTACTTTGCCTTTTATTTTTATACCTAGGAAATCTCTCTTGGAGCTCTTTATTCATAAGGGATTAATCTATAACATATTTGCAACTGGCTAGATGGTTTGGGTTTTTGTTTTATTTATGATGACTAATACTTTAAAATTATGTGACTTCAATCTAAGGACTTCTTTGTTCGCACAGCTGACATTAGATTTAAATAATTTTCCATATATTTTCTAATGAATAGTATGGTAATCAAAAGTCTAGCAAAGCATTTAAACGGACTCATAGCAGTTGACTGTATTCACTTTGTTCAATATTATGGTCAACAATTATTCGCCGCTTAAAAGGCGTTAAGTGGGTTCTGTCGCATCTAGTATTATCAGACAAAGATCTGAAATTTTAAAGTTATAAAATCAGCAGGTTAAAAAACACGAAAACAGCAAAACAAGCTAGATGCGACAGAACCGTTATATCCCCAGTAAAAATATCCTGGATGACCTTTAGAATTATCATAAATTTTAAGTTAAATAACTTCAATTCATTTAGTTTACGGACAAATTATACTATGGAAATTTTCGCTTTTATAATTTCTAATCATGAAACAATTCGAAATCTAGGATTAGTTATCACAGCAATAGTTGCCTTACCTTTAATGTTATGGCGGACTTCCATCGCTAATCGCCAAGCAAAAACAGGAGAAGCAAACCATATATCAGATATATTTAATAAAAGTATTGAACAACTAGGAGCAAATAACGAAAGTAAACCAAGCATAGAAAGAAGAATAGGGGCAATTTTTGCCTTAGAAAAAATAGCGATCAACAACCACGATTATTATTCTCAAGTTATAGATGTATTATGCGCATATATAAGGTTACACGCCCCTATTACAAAAAGATCTAATGAATTACACATAAAAATACGAGAAGATATTCAAGTTGCATTAACTGTTATTGGTAGGTGCTTACCAAAAAATATAAATACTCGACCTCTTATAAATTTATCAAATACAGACCTGAGACGAGCTGATCTTACTGGAGCTAATCTTGAAGGAGCCGAACTATCTTGTGTTAACTTTTATAAGGCTAGACTAGAAAAGGCGAATTTTACAGAAGCAGAGCTTATGGGCGCTGATCTGAAGGCAGCTAGGCTTATGAAAACAAACTTTACAAACGCTAATCTGAAGGCGGCTAAATTAGAATTCGCAGACCTGACACAAACAAACTTTAACAACACGAATCTTATTGCAGCTAACTTAGATAATACCATTATCAAAAATACAAATTTTGAAAAATCAACAGGTCAATATAATATGTTCAATCAACGTTCAGGGACCAACTGGAAAACATTAGACCTTAAAAATTTAACTTTTCAAGACCGCTAAAGAACCCATCTACAATAAATAAAACCCAACTTTTGAGCAATCGAAAAGCAATTACAAAGAAGTCCTTGGATTGAAGTCACATAATTTTAAAGTATTAGTGATGCGCATTACTTAACGTTCGGTTAAACGAATTGCTGTACTATATAGTGTAGCCCTTTAAAATGAGTAAATATCTGATTTATAAATCAAAATGAAAGCATTTCAAGCGCATCGCAAGGAGCTGATTTATAGTGTGTTTTTCCTTAACCTAGTGCCATTCGGCTCCAAGAGGGATTTCCTAGGTATAACAAGAAAATCCTCAACTTCGCCTTTTATTATACCATTATTCCACCTATTGTTGACGAGGGATAAGATCCAGTATATTTCTAAGCTGCATCCGTATCTCCATTCTTTCTCTTTTAAGGAGTAAAGGTAATTGGTATTTTGCTTCGATTTTATTAAAAAAGTCGTCAATTTCTGTGTCTAGGTCGTCCATATTTTATTCCTTTATTACATTTTATATACAAAGTTTGGCACTGACCATATAGGCTAAATTAGGGTTACAGTTCAACAATGTTTTCTGTTAATTTACATGAGTTCAAACCTATACAGGCTCTGGACTGTATCAACTTAAACATGATAATACACAAATATGAACTGTTACCCGGTTTGATTGGTGCCCAAAGTTTCATCATTTCAGATAGAACATCTAATAACTAGTATAGTTAATTACGGCACTGACCAAATGGACTTTCTGTCATCTTTAGTATAGAGAACAATCTTTCCATCATCTTGGAGTTCTAAATATGAGCCCCGGTCAAAGTCACTATAAGTATCAGTTGACCATACAGGGTCACCACGATTTGGCTTGGCATACATGACAAAGTTTCCATCCTCTTGCATGAGAGCCTCTGTAATTATTTTATTATCTGTGAAAGTAGCCCAAATGGCAATCCCGTCTTTATACAGTACGAAATTACCATCTTTTTGCAGAGGAAGAAAATACCGCATATCAGGTGACATCAAATAATCAAGTGGGGCCATCCGATCTCCCGACTTCAGGACCGACCCCAAATATTTTCCTTGTGGTGGAGGTATTAATCTATGATAACCAGCCTCGGGGTCTTCTTTACTAACAGTATCCCTAACAGTATCCCATACAGCTCTAACTACTCTTGAAGAGGTAGCTATCCAAGAATAGTGGACTTCCGACTTGAAGAATACAAAGGATGCACAATCACCGTACATTACAGCCAGGCTTAGAATATTAGTATTGAATAGATTATAAATTTTATGGAGAAAGGTAGATGACTTGTATTCGAGGTATACATCTTTAGATTCGCCCGGCAGTATTTCAATTGCGTATTTTTTAAAAACGGATGTCAGAAGACGATCGTCATTGTCATGATGCGGATCAATAGATTCATTAATGCTCTTCATACGGCGCGCGGTTACTTGCCGCAGTAACTTATATTGGTCTTCCACAAGGGAATTATCATCAAGGTTAGTGTGGGCAGCCGCTGATTCAGGGTTAACTAATTTTAGTTTATCGTATTTGCTTCCCGTTATCTGAATATAAATTGTATGCTGTGACTTATTTCTTATATATATATGTTTGGTCATTTTTATCTCCTTATATGGCACCAATCAATCGGGGTACCAATTAAACCTTAAAATTTGTTTGTTTGATTTTAGTAAGCGCATTTTTAATAAAAGAGCAAGTCTATGAAATTTAGATGTTCACAAATGTCAATAATAAAAAACTGCGGAATCGAGTGTAAGATATGAAAAAAGCAAAATATTAACCCAACCTAAATTGGCTTTAATAAGCAGCTGTTTCTCTATTTAGATCATCATAACCCAACAGGTTGATGCAAAACCTTTACCATTTGCATTAATTTCTTTGGCATTTACACTTTGTTTTAAAATATGAAACAATAGGGATGCAGCTGGTATGAGGAAGATAAATTACAAAGCTTACTGGCTTCTCTATTCTAATAAAGATCCTGATTTGGATTTGTGTTAACAATTGCATACATAGAGCATGGTCTTATCGAATATAAGGGTCTAGTTGGATGTAGGCCAATGGAAGCGTCATAACTTTAGTTTTAAGAGGTTATGATCTATACTGTGGTGACATGAACTTGATTGAGTGAATTTAAAAAAACCAAACCATCTAGCCAGTTGCAAATGTGTTATAGATTAATCCCTTATGAATAAAGGGCTCCAAGAGGGATTTCCTAGGTATAAGAACAATTACCTGTCCTGTTTTTGTCCAGATCTCGTTATTTTTTCGGGGCGATGATAACTTATTCCGACGAGTTTTGGAATTATTGATACGCCTCAGTAATATCCGTTCCATGATTTATATTTAATTTACATTAATATCCCACAATTTCAAAGAACTAGAAACCTTAAAATTAATATTTTAAGGAATAGGCTATTAGTAAATAATACATTAGAAAATATATGGCAAAAATCTTAACTCTAATGTCTCCAAAGCGAACAAAGAATTCCTTGGATTGAAGTCACATAATTTAAAAATATTAGTAATCATAAATAGAACAAAAACCCAAACCATCTAGCCAGTTGCAAATATGTTATAGATTAATCCCTT
>JABSOJ010000389.1 GCA_013216005.1 Alteromonadaceae bacterium
AAAACAGCTTCAGATTTCACACAGCGCATCATAATGAACAATCAAATCCATACCAAACCAATCAACAGGGCTTCCCACAAGTCCAATAGTTCCGATAATTATGGTTAGCTGAATAAAGTACCATTTGGACGTTTTTAAGCGGTTAGGGGGGCCTTTTGGTACCAGTTTTAGGACTGATTCTTTAAAAGGGGTAATTACCAGACTTAAAAGGGTACGTAATAAAATCAACATTATTACGTACTTTCTAGCGTTTGTTTTTAGCAAAGCTTCCGTTCGTAGCGTTTCGGTTTGAACTTAGAGGTCACAGTTATAAAAAATTTGGCATATCAGCTCTGGTTACATTATTATCTTCAACTCAATAATTTAAGTTAGGAAAATAGTATGAAAAAATATGTTTTATTTTTACTTTTTATCAGTGTATCCGGTAGCAGCCTGTCTGCTTCGAGTTATTATAGAGCACGCACAATTATAGGTGCTGGTATCTATTCTAATGGTGGTAATAGTATTTTATTCATTGATATAGATGGAGATAAGTCAGGGATGGCTTCTTGTGCGAGTACTCGTCGATTTGCGATAAATAGTAGTGCACCACATTATAAAGAGATGGTGAGTATTGCTATGACAGCATATGCCTCAGGTCAAAAATCAGTAGACCTAATTGTTGCTGATACATGTAATTATTGGGGTAATGCACAAGATCTCATTGGTATTAAAATGGGTAGCATGCCTTTTTAATTTGCTCTTGAATTCATTTTAGATTTTGTTGCCAAGGATAGGTAATCCTACAGATTCCACAAACCTCACTATGTCCGATACGGTTTAGAACTGGATATTTGTCCCATTTGGTCGCTTTTTAGCGTAAATAGCGCCATTTGGTACCAGTTTGGGTACTTCTATATAAATCCATCAATTGCCTTAGCCGTTCGATTTCGTCGTTCATTGACTCGTTATGCGCACGTAAAATCTCTGATTCAATTTCCATCTGATGAAAATCATAGACAGCTCTTTTGACCGCTTTTGAGGTGGCTCCGGTTCTGTATTTTAGCTTTAGCAGTCTGACTGCCTGCTCAAGGATGGGATCTTCTGATGAGAATTTTATTAGCATTTGAGGATTATGAAGGGGATAAACGGGGATTTAAAGAATAACCCCCGTATTTTATCTAATATTACTTAAATCCGTCTGATTAAAAAATAACAATTTAATAGTTTGGGTACTAGTGACACCCGAACTAACTCCGGACATCCGGAATTTTCGTACATTAATTGACCACCTATACAGTATTTATACAGTAGTCATTTATTAAGATACTTTTCCTTCATCTTTCAACTTTTGATAATTTTCGTCTGTAATTTCTATTAATTGAGCGTCATTGTGCTCTGCTTCAATCCATGTACTGAAATGGAATGTAGATTGAAAAAAGTCGTGTATTTTTTCATCACCTAAAACATATTCAACATTAATTATGTCAGGGCTATCTATTCGATAATAAATATTCATTTTTTTCCTTTTGCTGCGTGAAATCATTCTGAGATTTGGTCATTATGAAGCGAAAATTTGAATTTTAAAGAATCCACATACTATAACAGTGGATTCTTGTCCGGTATCCGGAATTTATACAGTGCTTTTACCCCTTTATACAGTGGTTTTGGCCCTTTTTGACAAAACCTCTGTTATATAGATATTACTTTTGGTTATAAGCACCGTTTTTATTGCGTTACAGGGTAGTTATAAATTTTTTAACGTTTAGCTTTTAATTTCTCTTTTGATATGAAATCTTTTAAACCTTTTTCTAGGTTGTTTTCTATTACATATCGGATCACTTCACTTATTTGAACAGGAGTTCTTCTTAAAAGCGTGGCATCTACGGCAATTTTTTCTGCTTTATCCCATGTTTCTTGTTTTACTTTTACAGTTGGCATTACAAGCTCTTTGTTAAATTTTTGAAAAGTATAGGAGCCGATGGCACCCATACTGTGGTATTGAATTCTATGATTCTGATCAAAAATTAAATATTTTGATCATCTGTTTTTATTTTAGAAATGAGTTCTTTTAAAGTGATATCTAAAATGAGAGCAATTTTAGTAAGTTCTTTTGTGCGATCTTTGCCGTACCTAAGTTCAATTTTGATTATATCTTCCATGATGTACTTCTTGATCCTTTTCAAATTAAAGATTATTTGTTTTCTTTTTTCACTTTTTCTTGTGCTACAAAGTCTTTGACAGATTCACCAATTGATTGTGCTAAGCAAAACCTCAGTATTTCGGTTGCTTGTACTGGTTTTCTTCTAATTATTGTTGCATCTACAGCAGCATCAATAGCTTTTTCCCAAATTTCATCGGGTATTCTTAATGTGGGCATTTTTTTTATTATTCCGTCTAAAAATTTGTTTTGTGTATTCTAGTTTACATGTTTCATCATTAAAATGTTTCTTGACACGTAAAACATAAAACTGTAATGTTTTTTCAAACATTGTAACGAGAAACATGAAACATTAATCTTTAATGGTTATTTAGAGTGTTTTTTGGGTTTTTTATGATTGATACTGTAGTTTTAGATATTCCGTTTAAGTTAGATTTTGTTGCTCATTCACTGACTAAAGATGATAGGGCAGTTGGCTCTGTCGATTTACGTGTTTGTCATGAGCATGGTTGTAAGGTTGCCGCTGGAGAAATTATTAACTGGGTTTCTCCGGGTGTTGCTGAAATTACCACCTTGCACAGTTGTTGGGATTCTATCTCAAGTTCAAATTCTTCTCTCGCGTTTAAAATTTTTCAAGGTTCAGATTTTTATTATCCGTTTGTACAAATCAAAGCCTCTGCGAATAAAATTCTTCAGGGCCATAACGTTTATGGCTCAGATGATCCTGAAATTATCGTTTCTTTGCTTCAAGCCTTAATTATTGCGATGCCTTATTTTGCTGAAATGCTTGATTTTACTCAAACGATGATTAAGCAAATTGATTGTACCTTCACCGCACACGTTGAAAATGCGCATATTGCTCAACAAATCATTCATGCCTGTAAACGTGTGCATTCTGGACAAACGCAATGTTCAAAAAATTCTCATGAAACGACGAATTACTGGGGAAAAAGCGGTAAGGGTGAACGTACAAGTCGAAATAAAGTGTTAAAGCAGTATTTAAAATGGTTTGAGTTACAAGCTCAAGTGCTTGAAGTTGAGAAGAAATTAAAGAAACAACCTTCAAATGATTATTTTAAGCGTCAACTTATTGTGATGAAGTCTCCAGAGGTTCAGGATTTTGCAAAAAATGCAGTAAGACATGAGGCATGCGTGATGCCTGACATGATGAAAAGATTGGGTGTGCCAAGTCATTTGGGTGATTTTTTAGATTATGCCGATCAGTATGAAGGTAATTTGATAGCGGCACTGTGGAAAGAAGCTTGGAAAGATATATTTAAAGCGTTTGGTGGTAAGGATATGAAAGTTTATACGGATCATGAAGTTCAAGAGCAATTGAAGACTAGATTTCAGAAAATAACGCACAAAGGAAATATCAGTTATGCAAAATCACATCGTTTGCATAAGTTTTATTTAGATTTACAGCATTATGGCTGGGATAAGTTGAAAGACACGATATCTAAAGCAAAATTTTACCGTGATATCGCTGATTTAACGAAGGTTATCTCTAAAGCACAACTTCAAAATTTACATGGCAGTGTCTCAAATGTAATCCCGATCATCAAAATGATAAATGTCGATTTCAGTAAACAAGTGCCGTTTGGTTGGGTTGAGCCGGAGTGTTTACAAGTCCAATTCAATCAAAACGTTAATGTTTTTCACTTAAATACTACGGTTTAGGAGGCTTTCATGAAAACAGCTACTTATGAAGAATTTTGTCAACATTATGGATTAAACAAACAGGACGTTGATGCAAAAGCTGATTATAAGAAGTATTTAGCCCATTTATCTTTTACTCAATCTTTGTTTAAGCAAGATGAGCACTAGCGCAAGTTTTCGACTTATTTGAAAAAACATTA
>JABSOJ010000390.1 GCA_013216005.1 Alteromonadaceae bacterium
TGATAAACTTATGTTTTGATGGGTTACGCCTTCGGCTAACCCATCCTACGCGCTGAAATCTTGAGCTGAGATATAAATACAGATAAAACAATGGATTACGTCCGAAGACACAGTAAACAGGGACATAGCAAATCCAATTGGTATAATACCAATAAGCATAAATAGATGGTAAACATGATTTCATTTCAAAAATGACGAGACACAAAAATACCTGCGGGGAAAATAATAATTATAAAAAACCCTCAAATGAGGTCTGATTTATTTATTAACATATTATAAAGCTTACGGTTTGGCCACTGTGCCCAATTACTACAATATGAACCACTGTCTCGTCCAGTTAAATCTCTAAGTTTACCGCCATAAATTGCGTTCATAATGGCTCTTGGTTTTGCGAATAGTCGACTATCCTTAACTGCAATCATCCTGAAGTGAGCAGCACTCACACAGTGCCCCACTTAGACCTTTTAAGTGTTAATTAAACAATCAAGTTTACTGTCGAAGTTTCAATAAACAGGCACAATAAACAGACACCCATAACACTTTCTGTGAATTTATCATTCACCAATATCTTCAAACCACAGCTCAGGATTTTTTTCGATAAAAGTTTCCATCAACTGACAACATTCCTGATTATCAACCACCTGTACATCAACACCGCGTGATCTAACGTATTCTTCCGGGCCTTGAAATATTTTATTTTCTCCAACTACAACTGTTTTTATTCCATAAAGTAACATTGCGCCACTGCACATATCGCAAGGAGATAAAGTTGAATATAACGTTGCACGACGATAATCAGCCGCTTTAATACGCCCTGCATTTTCTAAACAGTCCATTTCAGCATGCAAAACTGAGCTGCCTTTTTGCACTCTTTGATTATGTCCACGCCCGACAATTTTATTGTCAAGAACCAATACGGAACCAATAGGGATCCCTCCTTGTGCTAAACCTTTTTTTGCTTCTTCAATTGCGGCTTGTAAAAATAGTTCTCTACTTTTTTCCAAACTCTTTTCCATATCAACCTCCATCTTTCACCTCTTCAAATTTAGGCAAACTGATAGTGAATTTTGCCCCTGATAACGTTAAAGCATCATCTATTTTGATTTCACCCTGATGCCATTCCAATATACGTTTAACGGCACTGACCATATAAGCTAAATTAGGGTTACAGTTCAACAATGTTTTCTGTTAATTTACATGAGTTCAAACCTATACAGGCTATGGACTGTATCAACTTAAACATGATAATACACAAATATGAACTGTTACCCTGTTTGATTGGTGCCACGTTTAACTATAGCTAATCCCATACCATAACCCTTAACGTTTTGTTCGTTATCTTTACCACGAATAAAAGGTTTTAATATTTTCTGACGTTGCTCTGGTGCTATTCCCTAGCCATCGTCAGAAACAATCAAAAAGACTTTGTCATTTTTTTCTATAAGTTCTATTTCAATTATAGTCTTACAATATTGAATTGCGTTTTGGATAAGATTACCGACCAAAATCATCAAATAAGCCGAATCACCATAAACTTGTGCTGTGCTGTGATCAGACAAAAAATTGATCGTGATATTATCATCCGATTTATTTCTAATACAGCTGGCAATCAAAGAGGATAATTTCACACTGGTTTTATCTAATTCCAGCATTGCTTGATCTAACCGGGCATAATTCAGCAAAGTTTCAACCAGCTCTACCATCTCGTTAACGTTATCACTAATTCTTTGTTCAAAACGTTTTCTCAAGACAGGATCATCTTCCTCTTGCAGAGTATCAATACCAAAACGTATTCTGGCAAGCGGAGTTCTTAAGTCGTGAGAAACCGCACTACTCAGTAATTTTACATCATTTACCAAGTCTTCTATGCGTTGCGCCATATGATTAAACTCAATTTCCAAATCACGAATATAAGAAATAGTGCCAACATCAATACGTTGCTCAAGTTTTCCTTCGCCAAAAGATTTCGCTACCTTACGTAAGGCTAATAACCGACGCGCCAAAGGATAAAGCCTACATTCCGCACATTTAAGGTATTGATTTAAATGGACTTTAAAAGTCATAAAATGTAGCCATGTATTTGTGTGTTTTATAATTAATTGATAAATATAAGTTTATTTAAAATTGCCATTATTGGTCAATTTTCGAACTTTATATAAAAACCCGCTTAACTACATGTTATTAAAGCTATTTTTAATTATTTGTTTTTTATAAAATTGTACGGAATGTAGGATATAAGCTCAGCATCCCCTTCCACCGTTACTTTAGCGGGATAATTAACATTAAACACCTCAGGATTAATATCAATATGGATCAAATTTTCCGGCACGGTAACCCCAAAACTTCCGGTTGCAATTTCAGCAAAACGCGTTCCTACCGCTAATAAACAATCGCATTTTTTAAAAGCATTGGTTGCTGCAGGTACAGCTGCCGGTCCAAACCCCATTCCCGTATGCAAAGGATGTTTTGCCGAAAATGCACTGAGTCCCTGCAAAGTAGTTGATACCGGAGCCGTTAATAACTCAGCAATTTTAATGGTATGCTCACTTGCTTCCACCGCTCCCCAACCAACAAATATTCCGGGGTTTTTAGCTTGCGCTAACAGCTTCACTGCTTCATCAAGTTCACTGGAAATATCATGCGGCAAGATTTTAGCTGGTTTTTGATAAATTGGCAGTGTAGTAATTTTCCCTTTGTCTAATTGTAAATTCACGGGAATTTCAACAAAAACAGGACCGGGCTCTGCATCATTGGCAATATCGAAGGCTTGGTAAATAGTACTAACCACCTCTTCGTGAGACGTTACTTTAAATGTTTGCTTAGTAATAGGCTCCAGCATTTTATGCTGATCCATTTGATGCAACTGATAACCAAACTTTGAATCAGTCCGCACTCCACCACTGATAATTAACATGGGTATTCCATCCAGATGAGCCTCTCCAATGCCACTGGCAGCGTGAGTTGCCCCCGCAGCAGGCACAATGACCAATGTCCCTGTTTGGTCACTACAGCGGCTTATAGCATCGGCCATAAATGCCCCATAACCTTCATGAGTGACTAAAATCGGTTCAATGTGATCAGACAGAGCCAATTCATCATAAATTTCCGTATTATGAACACCGGGAATACCAAAAGTGTGTTTAATATTTAGTTGCTCTAATGCATAACGCACTAACCAGGCTGCTGTTTTTTTCATGAATGTTTCTCGTTATTTTTATTTGTCATTAATACCAATATCAAGACAAATATCAGGACCAATATCAATTCGAACACCAATTCCAATATTATTAATGATTTGCCGCTGAGTTTAGACCATCTGAAAATGACCCGTTATTTATACTAATTGGTATTATGACAACTTGCATTTTACTCAGGAAAATTGGGGGATTTATACCGAATTTCGGTACGGGTGAAAACTCAACTTGATCAATTAACGGAGAGGGGAAAACAGGTTGTTGATGGGTTCTGTCAAGGAAGCGCCTTTAAACCAATAGCCCGGAAATTATCATTCTCACCTTCAACAGTTTCAAATCATTTATATCGAATTTATTTAACGTTGAATATTAATACCCGTAGTGAATTGGTTACTGTGGTAATAAAGGGGATTTGATCAGAAATGTACAGATTGCAATTCAATAAACAGTGAGCCTTAAAATAACAATTGAGGCGCAGAAACAAAAAAACCTCTGACAACAGAGGCTTATTAAGTAAATGTGGCGGAGTGGACGGGACTCGAACCCGCGACCCCCGGCGTGACAGGCCGGTATTCTAACCAACTGAACTACCACTCCGCAATATTTACTTTTTGCTTACACCTTCAATCTTATTTATTGAAGTTTACTTCTTTGAACTTTTCAAAATGAATTAAAAAACTCGGCACTGACCATATAGGCTAAATTAGGGTTACAGTTCAACAATGTTTTATGTTAATTTACATGAGTTCAAACCTA
>JABSOJ010000391.1 GCA_013216005.1 Alteromonadaceae bacterium
AACAATATCATTATACATTAACTCCAAAATGGGATTGATGGGGCGGAGCTTAAACACAGGTAAGCGTGTTGTCGAAAGTTGCGCTTTTCGTACCTCTCGCTTTATATATGCTAATAACCCTTTATCCTTCGGCTTCGCGTCATGTTATGATGACACTTTGTTAATAAAATGTAATAGAGGAACAATATGGACAACGACTTCACAAACGCTAGTAATTGGATCTGCTTATACCGGACGGGACCAACTTTAGGAATATGCTAATTCCTGGCACTCATGATTCAGGTGCGATTTCACCTTTTAAATCACTTAATGTTTTAGGCGTTGGTAAATCCATCCATATGGTATCCTGGGGTCGCATCAGTCCGTGCCATTTACTCATCTGTTCGCTCAGTTAAAGATGATGGTTGGGGAGTAGCTCAAAGTTTGACTATAACGGAACAACTCAATATTGGCATCAGATTTCTGGATATAAGGTTGGGTATCGATGGGATATTGAAAATTTACCATGGTGATAACTTGGCCCTACGCTCCTCTTATCAACCGTTTAATGACGTCGCCCAAGAAATTTATAAATTCCTTGACAATAATCCTACTGAAACCATCCTTATGTCAATTAAAAATGAGACCGGTGATAATGTGAGTCCTCACATGAAAGCACATATTGATAAAAGTTCTAAATATTGGAATCTTAACCGTAATGCAACTCAATTAAATCAGGATGTACGCGGAAAAATAATCGTAATGGATCGTAGTGATATTCTTATTAAATGTGGCATTGGCTTCCCAACAGGTACCTACAAACAAGATGAATACGAGGACGTGAGCATAGCAAAAAAACAACAATGTGCTAAAAAAAGTCTTGATGATTCAATTGAAGACCAAAAAGAAATCAGGATTAACTTTTTAAGCGCAAGTGGAATACCAACGACGGGTATGGGGATTTCGTTATTCTCTAACGATTTAAATCCATTCATATCAGATTACTTAGCTGATAATTCGCACTTAAAATATGCTGGAATAGTGGCTATGGACTATCCTACAACAAATCTTTGTAATGAAATTATAAAATCCACATTACGGACGCATGCTCAAATTTAAATTGCAGGAAATGTAGACGGTGTAGCTGACGTATTATAAGCCAACAATGGCTAATGGTAAGTTGCAATAAACAGAGAAGTCACCTCAAGCATCATAAATACTCTAGTTATTTGGGAAGGACCCCAATTATACTGGAATGACCCAATTTAATGGGTGGAACCTACCAAAAAATATAAAGAGAACTCGGTCTTGTTCTAAAGTTTCTATTCAGCAAACTTATCATGCAACTTATGAGGAAATAGCTGAGTATAAACCTGCCATAAAATATTCAAATTCCTATGCCCAGTAACTTGTGCAACTTCCTCAATAGAATAACCCTTTTCAAATAACCGTGAAGCACCTTCACGCCTTAAATCATGATATCTTAAATCTTTAATACCCAATTTATTACGCTCACGCCCAAAACCAGCAGAAACCGACTTAGGGTTATATGGAAATATTCGTTCATCGTTTCGGGCTTGTTTTTTAACGAGGTTAAATGAACCACCCAATAACGGGACAATCATATGATTGCCTTCTTTTTTCCTCGGGTCTTTCCTGTCTCGCACGATAACGGTTTTGTGATCTTCATTTAAATCAGACCATTTAATACTGCAAACTTCACCAATTCGCATACAGGTTAGTATTGAAAAGTTAAGCATATCAACATAGGGTATTTTACTGCCTTGTTTACTTTGTCGCTCTTCCAGTGACTCAGTTAATTTTATTAATTCGTCTTCAGTGGGTCTGCGTGTTCGCTTTTGACTTTTGCCGACTAATTTCATTTCTGACAGTACAGGTACTGCATCTTCGAAGATTTTCCAGTTAGCCGTGATATTAAAAACGGGTAGGGCTATTTTCATTACTGAGCGTAGATAAGCGATATCATGATAAATAGTTGCAGCGCTTGCTCCTGCGGCTTTGCGTATTTTGCAATGTTCAATTAAATCAGAGCTGAATGGCACTTAGTTAAGAGATAATTCCATATAAATCAGTCTATTACTCATTAGTTGTAATTATCTAACTTTGGACTAAAAATCAGGCCTTTATTCGTTTTAAAGGGCTACACTATAAATCACAGCAATTAACCTAAAAAATATAAAGTTATGTGAATTGCTATTTTATTGATTTATATACGGATAACCCTTAACTAAGTGCCATTCAAATCAGAGCTTTTTAGTTCGTTGGTTAATACATTGGAAATTTCACAATCGCGTAGCATTTGTATTACATAGCGTTTGGTTCTGCCTGTGTTATTCCATAAATGATGATCGTTATAATAAAGGTCGATTAATTCACCAATTGGAACAACTTTGTCTTTATTGGCGATTCCTTCAAGTTCAATTTCATCAATTCGCAGTTTTGCCCAAGTACGAGCTAATTCTTTTTTACTGAATGTTTTAGATTCACGATGTATAATCTCACCGTTTTTTTTAACACGAACGATACAACGGTAACTAAAGTCACCGTTTGCTTTTTTTCGTTTCTCAATTGTTGAATAAGCCATATATTCCTTGTTTTGGTAAAATCGTCCTACCCGGCATGGGGCCCATATGGGACCCCGCGTATCGAAACTCAACGAGGTTATAGGCGATTCAGAGTAGTTCAGGTAAAGTTTAAATGCAAGTAAAACCAAGTGTTACACCAGTAAGTGCGGGCTCCTTCGGCAATCACAAGCTATCAGTTGCACCTATGCTGGATTGGATTTATATCTGTGTAAACAAAGGTGTGTGAGTGGAATGGCACTAGGTTAAGGAAAAACACACTATAAATCAGCTCCTTGCGATGCGCTTGAAATGCTTTCATTTTGATTTATAAATCAGATATTTACTCATTTTAAAGGGCTACACTATATAGTACAGCAATTCGTTTAACCGAACGTTAAGTAATGCGCATCACTAATCCATTGATTTATTTGCAAATAACCCTTAACCTAGTGCCATTCGTGTGTGAGTGGTCTTGGGGCGTATATGGGGCTCTATTGAAAATGGGGCTCTTTTTATGGTGTCCCATCAGAATAGTTGAATTGAAAGATTATCCTAAAGCGAGAAAGTTTTTTATTTTTGAATTAATTTAAAGAAGTATTAATCAGGCCGTGTTCATATTTTAAATGTTGATGTTTTCAACTTCTTCATGTCGTTGATTTTTCTGCTATTTATTGTTTTTATGAAATGTAGGCGACCAGATAAAACTAAAGGTTAATCTACAAATCAAATTAATATAAATTAAAGTTATTTACTTTTTAACAAATAAACTGCTACTTTAGTTATTAAAGGATTTTAATTTTATTTAAATAATTTCAATTTGAACTTGTAACGGTATGAATAATCTTTAAAATACGCCGCTTATTATATGTTCTATCTTCGGGGATCGTAATGTTAATTTTAATAGATGTTGAACGTAATGTTGATGTAAATAAAAATGTCAAAGTACAATCTAATTCTACAGATGATCTTAATTCTATTCGTCAATTTAATGTTATTAATTTTAAATCAAAGGAAATTTTAGAATTAGAATCTCGCCAGAAAGCTATTGAAGTTATTAGGAAAAGAACGAAACAGTTACACTGGTAATTAAGTAAAATAATCGTTACAGTTACTTTAATATTTAATAAAGGACTGTTATACATGGCATCAAATGTTGTAAAGGCGATTAAACCGCCAAAATCATCTTCTTCCAATCAATCAAATTCAATTCAAACAATCTCTGGGAGACAATCTAAAGAACTAGTGATTGCCTTTTGTGGTGCTATTGGTGCTGGTATAAAAGCGACTAAAAAAGCGGCAAAGGGAGAGTTAGAAGAGCTAGGTTATGATGTAATTGATTTACGTTTGAGCCAACTAATGGATCAATTTCTACCTCTGTATA
>JABSOJ010000392.1 GCA_013216005.1 Alteromonadaceae bacterium
TCACAGAGTCCTAGATATAAGGGTTGAGTTTAATTCCATTTGAAGGGACAACAATTATCTACAACAGAGCCAAATATTTAGTTATGTAAAGTGGATTAACCTGGGTGAAATAAAGAAGAAACTTAAAATAAATATTTTCAAAAAGAACATCCTTTTGTGATTAAGAAAAATAAGCATATGACCTTATATTATCTATAGATAAATGTCAGGTTATTATTTTTATTCAGAGAGTTAAGCTGCAATATTTATAATTTGTATAATATCAGTCGGTGTTGTATTAGTCGGGGTGTATTAGTAGGTATGGTATCAGTCGGTAAAATAGCTTTACCTGAATCACAAAAAAACACTGAACGTTTTCACGAACAGTGCTTTAAATTAAATAACACAAAGAACAATTGTTCTAAGTTTAATTAACTCTTCAAGTCATCAAAAAAGTTTTTCACTCCTTCAAAGAAGCCTGTTTCTTTCGGACGGTGTTTTGCCTGACTTTTACCCATTTTTTCTTCAAGTTGACGTAGTAAATCAGCTTGATCACCGGATAAACTTACCGGCGTTTCAAGAACCACTTTACACATCAAATCACCCGTTGAATGACTGCGTACCGACTTAACCCCTTTGCCACGTAGACGGAACATTTTACCCGTTTGCGTTTCTTTAGGTATTTTAAGTTTAATCTTTCCGCCTAAAGTAGGAACTTCAATATCGCCACCTAATGCTGCCGTGGTAAAACTGATAGGTACTTCACAGTACAAATGATTTTCATCCCGAACAAAAATCTTATGATCTTTAACATTGGCCTGCACATATAAATCACCAGCTGGCGCGCCATGTTCTCCGGCTTCACCCTCACCAGACAAACGAATTCTGTCACCCGTATCAACACCTGGTGGGATTTTCACTGATAATGTTTTAGTTTTTTCAACACGACCCTGTCCACGACAAGAAGGACAAGGTGATGTGATCACTTTACCTTTACCGCTACAAGTTGGACACGTTTGTTGTACCGCAAACAATCCTTGTCGCATTTGAACTTGACCATGACCATGACAAGTTGTACAAGTTTTAGCACTGGTACCTTGCTTAGCACCTGAACCATCACAAGGATCACAGCTAACATAAGTCGGTACTTTAATTTCTAAAGTTTTACCTTTAACTGCTTCTTCAAGTGTCAGTTCTACATTATAACGAAGATCTGAACCTCGTTGTGCACGGGATTGACGACCCCGGCCACCACCACCAAAGATATCACCAAAAATATCACCAAAATCATTACCAAAACCGCCACCGCCAAAACCGCCACCGCCGCCATGACCACCTTGTTCAAATGCAGCATGACCATATTGATCATAAGCAGCACGCTTTTGGTCATCATTTAGAACTTCATAAGCTTCTTTAACTTCCTTGAATTGTTCTTCTTTGCTTTTATCACCTTGAGTACGATCAGGGTGATATTTCATTGCTAAACGTTTGTAAGCTTTTTTAACATCGCGCTCAGAAGCATCTTTCGATACTCCAAGCACTTCATAATAATCGCGTTTTGACATAGTTGGCTTCTTGGTTACTTCTTACTAAATTTCAGTTTTATTCGACGTTTTTAAAACGTAATAAGCGCCGATATAAACCAGCGCTTAATGTTTTGAATAATGTTATTTTAACAAAAATTATTAATTATTTGTCTTCTTTAACTTCTTCAAACTCAGCATCAACAACATCGTCACCAGCTGCAGCACCTTCAGGAGCAGCACCTTCAGGAGCGCCACCTTCTGCTTGAGCTTTCGACTGAGCAATTTCCATTAACTTAGCTGAAGCTTCAATAACTGCTTGAGATTTAGCATCAATCGCTTCTTTATCATCACCTTTAACTGCTTCTTCAAGTTCAGTTAACGCTACTTCAATTTTTTCTTTATCTTCACTTGGTAAATCTTCGCCAGCTTCTTCAATTTGCTTGCGAGTAGCATGTACCATACCATCAGCTTGGTTACGTACTTGAACAAGTTCTTCAAATTTCGCATCTTCTTCAGCATTCGCTTCTGCGTCACGTACCATTTGTTCTACTTCTTCATCAGATAAACCTGATGACGCTTTAATGGTAATTTTTTGCTCTTTACCTGTATTTTTATCTTTAGCTGTTACATGCAAGATACCATCAGCATCAATATCGAAAGTAACTTCAATTTGTGGTTGGCCACGTGGTGCCGGATCAATACCTTCCAGATTAAATTGACCTAAAGATTTATTCGATGCAGCTTGCTTACGCTCACCTTGAACCACATGAACAGTAACTGCAGCCTGATTATCGTCAGCTGTCGAGAATGTTTGCGACTGCTTAGTAGGAATAGTGGTGTTTCTATCGATAACTTTCGTCATCACGCCACCCATAGTTTCGATACCAAGTGACAAAGGTGTTACATCAAGTAATAATACATCTGTTACGTCACCAGAAAGTACACCTGCTTGTATTGCCGCACCAGAAGCTACCGCTTCATCCGGGTTAACATCTTTACGAGGTTCTTTACCGAAGAAATCAGTAACAGTTTTTTGTACAAGTGGCATACGAGATTGACCACCAACCAAAATAACATCATCTATATCACTAGTTGATAAATCAGCATCTTTCAGTGCTTTTTTAAGCGGTTCTAATGTTGCTTTAACCATGTCTTCAACTAAAGATTCTAATTTTGCACGTGTCACTTTAATGTTCATGTGCTTAGGACCGCTAGCGTCTGCCGTAATGTATGGCAAGTTAACATCTGTTTGTTGTGCAGAAGAAAGCTCACATTTCGCTTTTTCAGCAGCTTCTTTTAAACGTTGCATTGCTAATGGATCACTTGTTAAATCCATGCCTTGATCTTTCTTGAATTCAGCTACCAAGTAATTAATTAAACGGTTATCAAAATCTTCTCCACCTAAGTGGGTATCACCGTTGGTCGCTAATACTTCAAAAGTGTGTTCACCGTCCATTTCATCAATTTCGATAATTGAAATATCAAATGTACCGCCACCTAAGTCATAAACAGCAATAACTTTATCGCCTTCTTGCTTATCCATACCGTAGGCAAGGGCAGCAGCTGTTGGCTCGTTGATAATACGCTTAACATCTAAACCAGCAATACGACCTGCATCTTTAGTTGCTTGACGTTGTGAATCGTTAAAATAAGCAGGAACGGTGATAACAGCTTCAGTTACTGTTTCACCTAAAAAGTCTTCTGCCGTTTTTTTCATTTTTTTCAAAACTTCAGCAGAAACTTGTGGTGGCGCCATTAATTCGCCTTTAGCCTCTACCCAAGCATCGCCGTTATCAGCTTTCTTTATACCAAATGGCATGATGCTGATATCACGTTGTACTTCTTTATCTTCAAAACGACGACCAATTAGACGCTTTATTGCATATAAAGTATTTGTTGGGTTAGTAACTGATTGACGTTTAGCAGGTTGACCTACTAATGTTTCTCCTTCAGCCGTATATGCAATAATTGAAGGAGTCGTACGATCGCCCTCTGCATTTTCAATAACACGAACGCTATCGCCATCTAAAACCGCAACACAGGAATTTGTTGTCCCTAGGTCAATACCAATCATTTTGCCCATCTTGAGGATCTCCGAATAATATATAAAATTGATTAAATTTGCTCTTGAATACTAAATGGGGACATGAAAAATCTTTTCAATAGAAAAAGTAAAAAAATATTACTTTTTTAAAACGAGGCATGATTTTTGATTTCGTTTATTTTGAGTTTGCGTTTAGTTTCAGGTTTGATTGAGTCAACATTGAAGCTCTCTCAAATCGACTTACCAGGACGTATTAATGCAGCAAAGACATAGAGACTTAAAAGCGGCCATGTGATCACGGCATACGTACATCCCTGTACATCGAGTAGGGTGAGGCTTTTGCCTCATCCCTCTCACAGAACCGTACGTACGGACCTCGTATACGGCTCCTG
>JABSOJ010000393.1 GCA_013216005.1 Alteromonadaceae bacterium
TAGCTCAAATCTAAACTGACAACTGACACGATATCCAAAAAAGAGGGTAACTGTCAGATCAAGTCTGAGCTACTACACTATATTTAAGTCAAACAACTTCGCAGGCGACTTCGTGTCGCACTTTTGTATTGATAACACCCGCAAAATCTCCCATAGTCGGTTGCTGCTGATTATTGTATTTCATTTCTTATGGGCAATTTCTATCTCTATACCTCGAACTACTAACGAAAATAGCTTTTCATGAACCATGTAGAAATTCGACCAATTATCCTCAGTCCATTTCTCACTTAGTTTGAAGTGTTTTCCATGAGCAAGGATATTCCTTAGTGTCTTTTCATTGTATTCTTTACCAAGGTCCTTACCTATATTCTTTATTGCTTTATTAAATTCTCTGCGCTCTTTTACATCATCATAATCCGAAGAATCAAACACCACCTCAAGAAAACACTTAAGGCTTTCCCCAAGTTTAGTATCCGTCTTGTCTGGGGCCCAGTGATGCTCTAGAAAAGACCATAAAGCTAACTCTCCTACGAATCGTGGAGACAATCGAATATCTCGTAAGTAGTATAGATTCATAGTATTTACCTCTTTCAACATCTAGCGCTATGACGGCTCTACAAATATCAAAAAGCTTTTTAATTTCGACTTCGCCAATATCATTAAGACGAACAGAATCAAAACCCTTAAGTTGTGGCGGTTGCTTAATGATGTATTCATCAGTTTTTTTATCTTTAATTATTAGGCCAGGACACGATATCTTAAAATCATAAATAGCTTCAGCAATTACGCTGAGAACTCTACTAAAGTGCTCTGCTTGAATCTTTGTTGTAAAACAGTCATCTGCAAATATCCATAGCGAATGGTCGTACAAGCTTACTGTACGATGACATAGGTCAAAGAAAATTTTTCCTTCTGCCCCTAATTCAGTGTTTCCAGAAACTACATTCTCTCGATTAAAAACAGAAAATCCACTTACATAAACTGTTTCTATATTTGATTTGACTGGGTTAATAACCCAGTAATATATGAACTTACCCTGCACCTGATTCTCCAATAAAAATAACAGCTTATTATGTTGACGACTCAGTAAATTCGGTCAAACAATATAATTGTAGTTGCCATTAATATCCCATAAATTCAAATTTTTATAAATAGATGGATTCCATTTTTAATCCAGAATAGAAAGTTATGAAGGGTACTTAGTAAGTTCTTAATGAAGCAGTAGATTCTTGGCAATACAATCATTACAAAATATATGGCAAAAAATTTAAAGCTAATGTCCGCTATGCGAACAGATAAGTCCTTGGATTGAAGTCACATAATTTTAAAGTATTAGTAATCATAAATATAAAAGTATTCATGTCACATCGATTAATTTTCTCCATCTATCCCTTACTATTCGAATTTAACCATTTCGAAATATAAGCGCAATCAGTCTTACAATATTGATTATAGGCTGGAATCTCAATTCGTTTCACGCTAATGTTGCTATACAGAAACTAAAATAAGGTTAATTGCGGTGTCTCAAGATAAAGGATGTTTGGGTTTGTGGACGGCAACTTCTATGGTCACGGGTAATATGATAGGCAGTGGTATTTTTCTGTTACCGTCGGCACTCGCTTTGTATGGTAGTATCAGCATAGCAGGGTGGATATTTTCTTCACTGGGTTCATTAACGCTTGCGTACGTTTTCGCTAATTTAGCTAAATACGTCAGGGGTTCCGGTGGGCCGTATATTTATACGCGTACTGCATTTGGTGAATTACTGGGATTTAGTGTTGCCTGGGGGTATTGGATTTGCATAATCGCTGCAAATGCAGCAATAGCCATTGCACTTGTGAGTTACCTCTCAGTTTTTATACCTGGCCTTAAAGAGCAAGGGATCGTTACTGCCAGTACTACGTTAGGATTACTATGGCTACTTGTAGCGATCAATTTGAAGGGCGTGAAGCAAGCGGGGAAACTTCAGCTTACAACGACGATATTGAAATTGATCCCACTGGTTTTCATTTCTTTATTTGGTTGTTTTTACCTAAACGTAGAACATTTTGTGCCTTGGAATTTAAGTGGGTCTTCCGACATTTCAGCCATATCAGCGTCTGCAGCATTAACTATGTGGGCTTTTTTAGGATTAGAATCGGCAAATAATTTGTATGATGAAGTTAAAGATCCAGAAAAAAACGTCCCTAAAGCTGCACTAATGGGAACGGTGATCGCTGCAACTGTTTATATTCTTGGTTCTATCGCTGTTATGGGATTAATAGAGCCTGATAAGCTGGCAAAATCCAGTGCACCGTTTGCCGATGCCGCTGCTTTATTATGGGGAAGTTGGGGATATTACCTTATTGGCCTTTGCGCCGTTATTTCTTGTTTCGGTACATTAAATGGATGGACACTTTGTATTGGTCAAATCCCGATGGCTGCGGCAAAAGATGGATTGTTTCCTAAAATGTTTGCTGAAAAATCTCGTAATGACGTTCCGGTTAAAGGCATCGTTTTTTCGACTATATTGGTCTCTGTTTTGGTACTGATGAATTACAACGAGTCCCTGGTGAGTCAATTTACCTTTGTGATATTGCTGTCCACGTTTGCCACCGTTTTGCCTTATTTACTTTGTTCTTTTGCGCACTTGTATATGTCAATATCGAACAAAACCAAACTTGCCTACACGCCGATAAATAATATGTTAACGCTTATAGCAATTCTTTTTTCTTGCTGGATTATTTTAAATATCGGCACTGATACTATAGTTTTAGGAATGTTTTTATTGCTTACCGGATTGCCTGTTTTTATGTGGATGAAACGTAAAAACAAGTCACTCAATGCAGTCGATAATATCACCGATGAAAATAATTTATAGCATGTTATTAAAATTCGTAATTGCAAAACGGCGCGTTTGTGTAACATAGATACAACGAATACCCGTGTTAAATTAACACAAAATCGATTTTTGTTTAATCATTGCAATGGGTATTAATCGTCGTATCTTATTATTTGCCATAACGCTGCTGCTTTGCGCCTGCCCCTTATTTAAGATAAGTTAATGAATTGTATAGGTTCCCCAAAAACACAGTTAAAATATCACTTTTGATTGTAGGTGTGTAGTTTATTCAATCAGACATTCCGCACCTAATAAAATATATATGTTTTTCATACAATTTCAGTTTAAAAAGCATGCGGTGCGTAATTATTAGGCGACGCTATTTAAAATCTGATGCCATTTTCACTGAAAATCAACTCAGATTTTAAATCTCAGCTTTATGTGCGGAACGTCAGTTCAATAAAAAATATGTTAAGCATGAGAAAAAGTATTACTAATTTAACCTCTGCTAAGGTCCCCTGTGCGAACGGAAACGACCTTTTGAATGTGGTTACAGATCCTTAAAAATCTGTAACCTGACAAATTTTATTTTAAAGGGCCATAGTTACCACTAAATGGTCAAAATTTTGTTGCTAAAACATGGTAAAACGACGGTCACTATTTCCAATGATTGCTGACCCTTACTGAAATATTCTAAGGCGCTAACGCCCCTTAGCGAGATAATTCTTGTTTCAATTGAGGGGGGCGATTGTCTGAGTTCGTTATACTTATTATAATAGGTCACCATCTTACTTTTATTTAGCAAAATTTCCGTCTAATACCACCTGCATTATGCCACTGGTGTATAGAGTGCTATGGGTAAGAAAACCTATTGATAGACAAAAGGCGCTATATGGTTCAAATCTTCAATAAGGTTTGCTTCTTCTTTTTTAAGATCATAAGCTTGTTGCAAATTAAGCCAAGATTGGGCGTCTCCACCAAAAAATCTCGCCAGCCGAAGCGCCGTATCGGGTGTAACGGCACGTTTCTGTTTTATAATTTGACCAATCCGCGTTGCAGGTATTTGTAATGCAATTGCCAATGCGTTGGCCGACATACTTAGGGGCATCAAATCTTC
>JABSOJ010000394.1 GCA_013216005.1 Alteromonadaceae bacterium
TTGTCTTCATTGCCTTTAACCTCAATGAGTTATGCTCACTTATAAGTATAGACAACAATTAGATGGAACAGAGCCTTACTTTTATGTAAATATACCTTATGACAACAGTGACGTTACGATCACAACATCAGGCGGCACTTTTTCTGGCTCAGATGCTGATATCATTTTATATGATTGCAGTTACTGGAGCGGTAACGAAGAAGTTACCAGTAAAACTGTCGGCACAAACGAGGAAAGCATTTCGTTTGTCTCCGCTGCTGGCGAGAGATACTTCCGTATTAGTGGTGACATTCAACAAACCAGCTTATTAGTCAATGTTTCTGGTGGGGATATTCCTCCTCCAATGGGGAATTACGTCATTTTTGATACAAATATTCATTAGAATTTACCTGTTCCTGAAATTACATCAAAAGCTCAATATGGCACAGTGATCCCTACCCTATTAGCTGCTACTTATGACGACTTTAAAGATATTGCCGCGGCAAACGATGATCCAATTACAGACGTTGCCAATGCTGTTCATTATCTTGCCAGCACGAACGATTTGACCGATCCTGATCTTAATCAATTGCTTTATTTTCTGGCATCTTATAAATATTACGCGCCAGCGATGACAGATGCTGAAGCGTCAAAATAAAGCATTTCATTACGTGCCGTTGCTAAAATGACGGGCTTTTTAGGTAGCGAAGGTGGTGTGATTCAGGAAGGTTTTGCTAAAGCATTGAATAACTTTGAACGAGACAGCGGTTCCGTTTATTTCAAAGATAAATTACCCCATTTATTAGCAATTATTCAATACTATTCATTACAAACCGATCCATTTAGCGCCAACAATGCAGGTGATGCTACGATGGCTGCTTTGAACGCGATTGGTTCTGCTGCTTCCTATGGCGATGCACAAACTAAAGCTGCATTTACTACTAATATGTTAGATGTGTTGTCTGTTATGCGCTCTTTCGCACTGTTAGGCGAAACATCTCTTGATAGCCGCTGGTCAGCTGAAGCCGATAAGAAATGGATCTTACCGCATACTTTCAATGCCATGGGCAAAATTGGAAGTATTGCCTCAGACGAAGCCAAAGCGCGTTTAGATAATACAATTCTCGAAGTACGTACCAAAGTAATCAACGAAATATCGGTAGAAACAACAGAGACAATTATCACCAAAAACTATTTAGCATCAGCCAATCGTCAATGTGAGCTGACAGATGCATTATATGGTTTCTGTATTGTGCCGCCAAAAGAAGAAGATATTCTTTCAGTAAGCCATCAATGTACCAATAACGTTACTATTCGTGCACAAAGCAGTATCAGTCAGGCAACATTAGATCAATCTTGTATAGATATCGCATTGCAAGTTTCAGAATTTCACACTTTCTTCAATACCAATGGCATTCCCGTTACAGGTGATAAGAACGATACAATTGAAGTAATTGCATTTTCAAGCCCTGAAGATTATGAAAAATATGCCCCTGAATTCTTTGGCATAAGTACAGACAACGGTGGTATGTATCTGGAAGGCACACCTGAAAATGAAAATAATCAAGCCCGCTTTATTGCCATGCAATGCCCCGATGATGGGTCGGTGGTTCGTGTCAAACTATAGACCAAATCTACAACTAATACATGAATTTGTTCATTACCTGGATGGCCGATACATTAAAGCAGGCGGCTATGGCGCTTATAAATATAATGTTTCATGGACAGAAGGTATGGCTGAATATATGGCGAATGGCGCTGATCATCCACGAACCCTGAAAACGCTTGAAGGTAAAACAATCCCGCCTTTGTACAACATTTTGTTTATGGAGTATGGATATGATGAACTATATCAGTGGAGCTATTTTGCCATGCGATATTTATCTGAAAAACACCCTTCGCAAGTGCAAACCTTAACAGCTGCATTGCAAGCTGGCGATGACACAGCCTTTGCAACAGTACTTAAAGGTGTGGCATCTCGTACGGGTTCTGATTTTGAAGCTTTTATGCTTAATAATTCAGAAACCATCGCACCTGCAACAGCTGAACTTCCCGGTACTGATACCATTGGTAGTTGCGCACTCACACAACAATATGTTCGTCCGGTTGATGCTGATAAAACAGCGTTCACTATTACCAATACTACAAATACGCCAGTGTCTTTATTCTGGATAAACAATAATAAAGCCTACATTCCGTACAATTTTATAAAAAACAAATAATTAAAAATAGCCTTAATAACATGTAGTTAAGCGGATTTTTATATAAAGTTCGAAAATTGACCAATAATGGTAATTTTAAATAAACTTATATTTATCAATTAATTATAAAACACACAAATACATGGCTACATTTTATGACTTTTAAAGTCCATTTAAATCAATACCTTAAATGTGCGGAATGTAGGATAAAGGGACAGAAAGTTTCTCTAAAAATTACAAAACACTTCATTTAGATGAAAGTTATATTAGTTCAAGCTGGAGTGAACATGATCGCCTGATGCTGACTGATAACAACATGAACTGTTTAGGTGTTGCTGTTATGCAGTCAAATAACAATAATTTCACCATTGATGCTGCATTAGTAAAAGATGTGGTTCCTGAAGTTATGCCTGTACAAGATCAACTGGGCAGCTGTGATTTAGTGAGACCTCATTTAATACTGGATAAATCTCACCAATTTACTATTACCAATACTGCGGATCAGCCAGTACGGATATTCAGAATTGATAACCTGACAGGTAAACCTAAATATGAAAGTGCTGCTACAGGCTTTGATCACGGTTACGGTACTCTGGCTGAAGGTGAAAGCTATACGTCTGATATCTGGTACGGAAATCGTCGTTTTATGGTTACTGATACCCGACTGAATTGTTTAAGTGTCGGTGTACTTGATAATGACGTTGCCAACTTTACAATTGATGCCGCAATAGTTGCAGCAGCTGCTGCACCAGAAATCATACCCGCAGCAAATACCATAGGTAGCTGTGATTTAATGGAGAAACATTTAACAGGCCCGTTTGAAGCTGACTTCTCATTCACCAATACCAGTGCAACGCCAGTACGGGTTTATCGTGTTGATAATGAAACAGGAACATTGAGTGAAAGTTTTGGTTTTAAAACGTTACAGCAAGGCGAAACATATACCAGTGCTAAAACCTGGAAATGGTTTGGACATCGTCGTGCTGCGATCACAGATACCAGTGGTCAATGTTTAGGTGTAGCTGTGATGACTGAAAAAAATGAATTGAATGATTATCAAATTACAGATGATCTCACTGGTGGTACTGCGCCTGTTGATACTGATGGCGATGGAGTTATCGATACGCTTGATGCTTTCCCTTTTGATGCAACAGAATGACAGGACACTGATAACGACGGACATGGTGATAATTCAGATGTATTCCCGAATGATGCAACTGAATGGCTGGACACTGACAATGATGGCATGGGTGATAATTCAGATCCTTACCCGTTAGATCCTGACAATATCCCACCTAGCTGTGGTACTGCGACTATAAATTATGGTCAGTTGAATCCGGATGTAGCTGAGTGTATTGCGGGTGGTAGCAATTCTTTTTATGTCTGGATTGCAAATAATAATACCAACTTAACAGTAACAACCCAAGGTGGTTCAGGTGACGTTGACATTCACTTTAATGCTGATATCTGGGCATCTGCAACAAATGCACAAGCAAGCTCAACTAATCAGGGCAATGCAGAAAGCTTTACGGTTGTTACAAACAGAGGATGGCGTTACATTGCAGCGACTACAACATCTAGTTTTTCAGGTGTAAGCATAACGGTGAATATGAATTAAAAAGATCTCATTTATGGCAGAAGATGCTATTGCACATTAGCCAAAACGGGCCTGATGGCCCGTTTTTTTTATGTTTGCCCAGCAAAGCTGGCAAACCCGCCTACTTGAAAGATAGTGGGATCACCCTGACTAAGGGGAA
>JABSOJ010000395.1 GCA_013216005.1 Alteromonadaceae bacterium
CAAAAAAAAGCGCGTTCAATAAACGCGCTATAAACATGAAACACTCAGGGAAATAAAAGCTTTCAAATAGTAAGAGGGGGATTCCCCCGTTAAGTTCAATTTATTTTAAATTAAAACTGATTTTACCCTTTTTAACCCTTTATTAACCCTTTATTAAGAATAACAATAGCTCACAACACTGTAATTTAATGTGATTTCTGTCATTATTAAAACTAACCTTTTTATCTTTTTAAATTCGTTTCTTTTTTATGATAATTTCAAAATCAAAATTTATTGCCTTATCACTTTTTATTGCTTTAGTTGGTTGCGCAACACCGCCGCCTAAAAACCCTGAGAATCTGTGTGAAATTTTTCGAGAACATCGAAGCTGGTATTTCGCCGCTAAAGACGCAGGCGAGCGTTGGGGTGTACCTATTCACGTACCGATGAGCATGATGTACCAGGAGAGCTCATTTAAATCTGATGCATTACCACCGCGTGATTACCTTTTAGGTTTTATTCCCTGGGGAAGAGTAAGTACCGCTTATGGTTATTCTCAAGCTAAAACGATGACATGGGATGATTATATTCGTGAGACGGATAATTCAGGTGCAGACCGTGATGATTTTGATGATGCTATAGATTTTATGGCGTGGTTTATTTTTAAGACGCAGAAAGTGAATAAGGTATCGAAATGGGATGCGTATAATCAATACCTGAATTACCATGAAGGCTGGGGCGGATATAAACATAAAACGTATAAAAAAAAGCAATGGCTGGTTAAAGTAGCGCGTAAAGTCGACAATCGCTCTAAGCGCTACAGTGGACAATTAAAAAGTTGTGAAGCTGATCTTAATTCCAGTTGGTTATGGCGTCTCTTTTTTGGTTAAACGCTTTTCAGTTAAAGACAGGCGATGGATCAATATTGCAGCCTTATGAATATTTTTCGCAAGGCTAGTTATATCTGCAACTTCATCTCGGGTATGAGCGCCTGCTCCCATTAACCCCAGTCCGTCAAGCGCCATCTCCACATGTTCGCCAGCAAAAGAAATATCTGCTGCACCAGCAAGGCGTGGGTTAACCGCGACAATTTTTTCATAACCTAAGCTTTGACTAATTTCATCGTACATAGCCAATAACCTTTCATTTCCTACAGTTCGCGCCATAGGCGGATATCCTTCAGAAAAGGTTATTTTCGCGGAGGTCTGTGACAAGTTATTTGCGACGATTTCCTGCATCACTTTTTGTGCATTCGCTAACTCTTCATAAGATAAAGTACGAATATCACCAGTAACTTGCGTTGTTTTGGCAATAATATTACTTTTACCAAAAGCATCTCCTGCCGCTTTATCTTCTTGATAAGAGATTTCAGTACCGCCAATAATTAAGCCGGGATTAAAGGTAAGCATTTCAAAATGACTCAGCTGCTCTCTAAAGTCATTTAATATTCTGGCTGTTTCGAATATTGAACCATAACCAATATCCTCTCTGAATATTTGCGACGAATGGGCGGGTTTTCCTGTAACCTCCAGCAACCAACTAACATAACCTCGACGCGCAACCACGGCGGTTTTAATATTACTGTCACCATTTTCAAAACCCAGCGCAATATCCGCCCATTTAGCTCCATCAATAATAACTTTTTTTGAAGCAGTCAAAGGTTCACCACTTCGTTCTTCATCGCCTGTCATAACAACTTGAATACGAACATTATTTAACAAGCCTAATTTTTTTAAAGTACGAAGTGCGGAAATAATAATGACATCACCACCTTTCATATCAATAATACCCGGCCCGGAAATACGATTATTGCCTAAATGCTTAAATGACTGAAATTTATCATTCGCTTCAAAAACAGTGTCTAAATGTCCAATCATCAAAATTTTCGGACCACGATCTCCATAACTGGCAACTAAATGCCCCGCTCTGTCAAAATCACGGCCTTCTATCCATCTTGTTTCAAACCCGATAGCTTCAAATTGTTGGTGGAAAATGAGTCCAACTTTTTTAACTCCGGGAAAGTTCATTGTTCCACTATTAATATTTACCACCTGCTCCAACTCTTGCAAAGATAATGGCAAACCTTTATTAACTTGATCAACAATGGCGCTTTCAGTATCACTTAGAATATTAGCTGCTTGAGCATTAGCTAACATACAAAAACAAATGGAGTAAATCACAGTTAAAAAATGTGGGAATTTCATAAGTCATCCTTTTATGGTAAGGGTGTGTAGAAAAAATGGCTGGAATACTTAAAGTAGAAATTTAGTTAGAAAACATCTTCACTTTTCACTGGCTAGAGGCTAACTAAATAACTACTTTACAAAACATATTATGAGTAAAAAACTAATTAATGCTGTTCTTCCATTTGTTCAAATACTTCTTTAATCGAACTTTCAGCTCCGTTAGTTAACCGACTAACAATTAAAATAGTTAAAGTACATAAAATGAATCCCGGCACTATTTCGTACATCATTGAACTAAGCGATTGACCATTAATGCTAACAGGTGCATAAATCCAGACCAACACTGTTGCAGCCCCAACAATCATACCTGCTAAAGCTCCATTACGGTTCATATTTTTCCAATACAAACTCAAAATTACCACAGGACCAAATGCGGCACCAAAACCAGCCCAGGCATTACTAACCAGACTAAGAATTGAACTATCCCTGTTGTAAGCTAAAAATATTGCAACTAACGCAACTAATAAAACTGACAATCGACCTACTCTCACTAGTTGTTTTTCAGAGGCTTGTTTATTCAAAAATGCCTGATAAAAGTCCCCGGTTAATGAACTTGACGTTACCAAAAGTTGAGACGAGATAGTACTCATTATTGCGGCCAATATTGCAGCCAGCAAGAAACCTGAAATAAGAGGATTAAATAAAACTTGCGATAATAAAATGAAGATTGTTTCCGGATCTTGTAAAGGTGTACCTGTTTTAGCTATATAAGCGATCCCGACAAAACCTGTAGCTGTAGCCCCTATTACGGTAACAATCATCCAGGACATCCCTATACGCCTTGCTGTTGGTATATCTTTAACTGAACGTATCGCCATAAATCGAACAATAATATGGGGCTGACCAAAATACCCTAACCCCCACGCCATGGCAGAAATGATCCCCAACAAACTTACGCCACTGAACATATTGAAAAGTTGCGGGTTAATGTTATTAATGCTGGCGGTCATTGAACTTACACCACCGACATCACTAAGGGTTACCAAGGGAACCAAAATGAGCGCAATAAACATAATACAGCCCTGAACAAAGTCGGTTAAACTCACCGCTAAAAAACCACCAAACAAGGTATACATCACAACCACACCGGCAGTGACATACAGGCCAACTTCATAATTCATTCCAAACGAGCTTTCAAATAATTTCCCGCCAGCAACAATACCCGAAGAAGTATAAAGGGTAAAAAACACAATGATGACTATAGAAGAAACAAACCTCAACAAATGCGATTGGTCCTCAAACCTGTTTTCAAAGAAATCAGGTAAAGTAATAGAATCGTTTGCTATTTCAGTATAAGTTCTTAATCTCGGTGCTACGATTAAGTAGTTTAGGAATGCTCCGATAACTAAGCCGACAGCAATCCACAGACTACTTGCTCCTGTGATATACATGGCGCCAGGTAAGCCCATTAACATCCAGCCGCTCATATCAGAAGCTCCGGCAGACAATGCTGCCACCGAGGGACTTAAACTTCTCCCCCCCAACATAAATCCTGAAACATCACTCGTCGATTTACGGTAGGCATAAAAACCAATACCAAGCATAACGACAAAATAAATAGCTAACGAAAAAAGTGTGCCTATTTCCACCCTCAACTCCTGAATTTGTTATAATTATTATTTATACATTCTATCCTACATTCCGTACAATTTTATAAAAAATAAATAATTAAAAATAACCTTAATAACATGTAGTTAAGCGGATTTTT
>JABSOJ010000396.1 GCA_013216005.1 Alteromonadaceae bacterium
TGAGAAATATCGACCAGTTTTATATCTATCTTGTCGGTATTTTCCAAATACCGGAGCAAACTGCATAGGCATGTAAAGAAAAGACGTACTAATTACCTGAATTAGCACCCAGACGTCAATATGAACGTACTTTAGACCAGTTCCATTAATAAATTGATCAATACTCAATGACAGATATTACAACTCATAAATCTTCACAGCGGCGTCTATTAATAGCTTTAGTTATCACCAGCAGCTTTATGTTAATACAATTATTTGGCGCATTTTATGCCAATTCTCTTGCCGTTTACGCTGATGCGGGACATTTATTTGTTCATAATAGCTCGTTGTTGATTGCTTTAATTGCATCTGCTGTAGCGATTAAATTAGCTAAAAATTTCAGTGACGGGTATAGAAGAGCGGAATTGTCAGGAGGGCTGATTAATGGTGTCTTATATTTAGTGATCAGCTGCTGGATACTTTATCAGGGAAGTGAAAGATTACTGGAACATGATCATGAAGTAGAGATTAATACTTTTTTAATGTCTTCTATTGCAGCTCTGGGTTTTTTGTTCCACACAGCTTCTGCTTTTGTGTTGTACAAAGGGCGTAAAGACAGTGTTAACGTTTATGCCGTTTATTTACATACGTTTTTTGATTTGCTGTCAACAATCGTTACTTTTGTAACGAGTATAGTGATCCACGTTACCGGTTGGACTATTGTTGATTCTTTATCGAGTATCTTGATTTCTATTTTTGTTTTGATCACAGGGTCAAAATTATTACACAAATGTATTACCGGATTATTTTTTAATGGCTTACGTTTGCCTGCTTTAAAAAAATTAGAAAAATCCATGCTTGAAATTACCCATATTGCCAACATTCATAATTTAACCGTTAAAAGTGAAGATGGTGTTGTGATCGTTGGTGCTCATATAGTTTTGCAACATAAATGTACGCTTGAAAAACATGACGAGATTTGCCGATTCCAAGTTGAGCAAATATTAAAACAAAAATTCAATATTGAGAAGAGTGTGCTGCAAATTGAAGCTGGAAGAAAGTGTCGAACTGCGCATTAGAAGGCTAAAGCAGAGGTACTGAAGGAGCCAATCATTTCCCAAAATAGAAAACTCCCGGAAATGGGAGTTTTGTGAATAATTAATTTTTACCTTATCTTTAGTGATTTCTTGGTTTGAACTACTGGTTTGAATATCTGGTTTGCAGATAATCAAATACCGCCCGTATCCCAAAAGCTTCACCACCAAGAGGTCGGCCTGGTAAAGGGCGAACATTAAATGCCATTACATCAAAATGTACCCAGTCGGTGTTTTCGTTAACAAATTCCTGTAAATACAAAGCGGCAGTAATTGCGCCACCAAAAGGTGTAGTTGCGCAGTTAGTCATATCAGCTATCTGGCTGTGTAGCATATCTCGATAAGCTGTATAAATTGGCATGCGCCAAACGGGATCATTTATCTTGCTTCCCGCAAGGGTTATTCCTGCTGCAACTGCATCACTAGTCGAGAAAAATCCCGGTAATTCGGTACCTAAAGCTACGCGCATTGCGCCAGTTAATGTGGCAAAATCAATTAATAATTCAGGATTATCATTTTCAGCTTCAGCCAACGCATCACATAAAACTAAACGACCTTCGGCATCGGTATTATCTATTTCAACGGTAATGCCTTTACGTGTGGTTATTACATCTCCCGGACGTAAGGCATTGCTTGATACTGCATTTTCAACAGCAGGGATCAGTATGCGTAGGTTAACAGGTAAGTCATGCGCCATAATTAATTGCGCTAAACCTAACACGTGGGCAGAGCCTCCCATGTCTTTCTTCATATTTCGCATACCTGCTGCTGGTTTTAAATCTAAACCACCGCTATCGAAACATACCCCTTTACCGACCAGCGTTACTTTTGGATCTTTTTTATTTCCCCACGTTAAATCAATCAAACGTGGTTCGTGTACACTGGCACGTCCTACTGCGTGAATGGTCGGATAGTTTTGCGATAATAGATCATCACCAATAATCTGTTTAACCTCAGCACCATATATTTCAGCCATTCTAACCGCTGTTTCCCCAAGGTGTTGTGGCATCATGTCTACGGCGGGAGTATTGACTAAATCCCGGGTCAACGCAGTAGCTTCAGCGTATTTTGTTGCTTTTGTTACTAACGCCTGATTGCCTACGGCTAACGTAGGCAATGTTTTATTATTAGTTGATTTAGTCGACACCTTATCAGTGATGTAACGCTTGAACTGGTAACTGCCAACTAACCATGAAAAACAGACCGAATCTTGATATTGTGCTTCGGTTTGTAATAAATACTGACCTACAGGCAATTGTTTAATTAAATCACCACAAGCAAAATAATGCTCAGGATTTTTACTGACAAACACAGCTTGTTCAAGTTCCCCCTGCGTATTAGGGATTAAGCTTAAACCCTTACCTTCAAAATTCGTTTGTTTAATCCAATTTTGTACATGCCTGTCTTGTTCAGCCAACCAAGGCTTGAAATTGTTAAAGTGAAGAACAATAAGAGGAGTGCCATGAGTTTCTGCGTTTAATAATGTGCTCATTTTATACCTTTAATTTATAGGACTTTAATTTATAGGAGTAGTCTATTTTCAAAATTATAAATTTGGTTAAAAAATCGTGTAAATAACAGATTTTAAGTTGTAGTTTATTCCGCGATTGTATACGGTTTAGGTACGGGTGAATATTTGCAAGCTTATTTATTTTAACTTAAAAATACAATTTTTTATTTTTCTTTTATAATCAACGGTATTGGTGACTTTATCAAAAAGGATCTTTATGTTTTATAAAATTGTTGGAATATTTTTTGTTGGATTAGCCGTTTTAGGTGTCGTTTTGCCTATTTTGCCAACCACTCCGTTTTTGTTGGTAGCAGCGGGTTGTTTTGCAAAATCGTCACCGCGTTTACATCAAAAATTGTTAGACAATAAAGTGTTTGGACCCATGATCCTTGACTGGCAACAACATCGGACTATACCTTTAAAAGCCAAATGTATTGCCTTAACAACTATTGTTTTATCGGTAGCATGGACATGTTTTGTGTTAAACAATATTTATATACAAGCTACCGTGGTGCTTTTAGTGCTGGGACCATTCATATTTTTATTGCGCTTACCTCTGAGTAAAACTAATACCTCTGAGTAAACCTATACCTCAGAAAATATAAAGCAAACGAGTGATTCTTGTTAGAAAAACACTTGTCAACTCAATACTTTAGCGACCAACTTTGCTAAATGTTCAGGTAACGCAAAGCTTAAGGCGATGTCGTGGGCCTTTTCAGACATTTTCCCCCAAGTCTTTTGTAGTATGCTAATTATTTTTTCTTCGCTGTGTTTACCGGAAAATTCATCAAAATAATGCAGTAGAAATACCAGACAAGCGACATCTTCTAAAGTTTGGCTATCACTATTTGATTTGAGTTTTTCTTTACGGATAACTGCTGCGGTTTTTTGGGATTCTTCGGTTGAATAACCATTTTTCAGCATGATAGCTTCAGTCGTTTCGGCGTGAAACTTTCCTAATGCTATACGCCATTTAAAATAGCCAGCTTTACCTTCATCAAATTCAGCCCGTTTTAAATGCCAGCGTTTAATGTGTTGGGCGCGAACCGCAATTTTAAGTAACTCGTTAGCGTCTTGCCAGTACTGTTCAAGACAAGCACTCATGTAATGACCATAAAGTAATTCTTTGGCTTCAGAAATTCCATCAACCACTGTTTGATTTGGATCTTCTTTGTTTATGTTATCAATGGCTGATAAAACAGCCTCTAAGCGGGAATTTGTCATTATTATCTCGACAATATTTAAAAAGAACATCATATACTAAACCCTACATTCCGTACAATTTTATAAAAAACAAATAATTAAAAATAACTTTAATAACATGTAGTTAAGCGGATTTTTAT
>JABSOJ010000397.1 GCA_013216005.1 Alteromonadaceae bacterium
AGCTCAAATCTAAACTGACAACTGACACGATATCCAAAAAAGAGGGTAACTGTCAGATCAAGTCTGAGCTACTACAGATGATGGAATGCTAATGTTACCTGACACTGAACTACTAGAAGCTCCTGAATAAAGCTGCTCACCTGCATCATCAAAATCACTATCTTGGTTTAGATCTGCATAAATAGCCCAATATTCGTTATAAGTTGAGCTGGCAAAACCCGGAGTTAATGTGAAGTTAGTTGATCCACCAGCCGTTACATTGACTACATTTGAGGTAAAATCAGTATAACCGGCATCACCTGATGAATTAGTCAAACTGCCAAGTTGTACTTGTGAAATCCATTCATAATTATTATTACTACTTGTTGAAGAACAATAACTAACGGGTGGAGGTGTTCCATCACTAACACGAAAGTTTGCTATTGTAGAAGCTTGTACATCATGTACTCTGGCATTATCTTCTAACGATGCTGAATCTGTTGTTTGTCCATTTTTATAAATATCAGGATTCGACCACTGCTGAACTCTGGGACCACCTTTATTACTTGGACAGTTAAGACATTACAGTACGCCAAGTATTGGCTGTAACATTACAATAGCCGTGTCCATACGAAAACGGAGTGCTACTTGAATCTTGAGTAATAATATGACGGGCACCAAATAAATGTCCGATTTCATGACCAAAAGAATAATAACCGGTACCACAGCTTTCTTTAGCTACGGCAACAGCGTTACCTTCATTCGCGCCAATTGCCCTAGCTTGACCACAACCACTGTATAAAGAATTACCCACCATTAAAATCATTAAATCGGCATTATGTTGATCACGTAATGTTTGCAATTCTCCACCATATTGATTACCTGAATTTGCCATATTATTAAGATCGGTCCCAAAACTACCAGTAGGCGAATAACCCGTTTGATAACTGTGAATAATATTCACAGAAGTACTTACATTACTATTGGTATAGCTGGTATTAGTTTCTAATTCCAATAACGCCATATATGCTGCAATATCTCCTGCATCAGCAGCAAAGTCAGCAGTATAAGCAACAATCACCGTATACTCATCACCACTATCTGGCGCTAAAGTAACAGCTTGTTGTGAGACAGCTTGAACAGGCGTAGCCGCATCTAGATTATTTTCTGGGCCACTATCAAAATAGCTTTCATCATGATCTAGCATCAGCTCGGTGTTCATCATACGTATGATGTGATAAGGTCCGCTGAAATGAGTGATTTTATATAACTGACCATCAACTCGAATGGTGCCAGTGTAATGACCATCAATGTTGATCAATTGTATACTGTTATGGGTATCACTCGCGGTTGCAGTAATGTGATGAAATCTTTTTCCTTTTTTAACCCTTTCTTTTATACTTTTAAGTTTTAACTTTCGTTGATTACTATCAAAAATATTAAGCGTGATTTCACCTCCTTTTCTGATTTTTTTCAAGCTTTACATAAGTAACATCCAGTACTTCACGAGACTGACGGAGTTTATTTAAGCGTTTTTGAAAACGTGTATCTTTAGTCTCTTGTTGGATCATACGTGCAGATTTACTGAATGGTGTATCATTAAACAGATCAGTTGCTGCTGCTTACGCAACCCATGTACAACATGTTCCTAGAATAAATAATGCATTAATTACATTTTTTTTCATTTTAATCCCTTATATTATTGTTATTCCGAAGGATATTTCCCGTATTAAATATAGAAGGTATTAACAGTATGTCAAATTAATGTTAATACAAATACCACTTAAGTGTATATATAGTGCCTGAACGGAAAGTCTACATATCTTATTACGTATGGGGTGTAGCTGCTTTTAAAGTTTGAAGATCTTTGGAAATCAGTCGGTTTTGATGATAATTCAAGCATATTATGTGTTTTTGGGCCAAATTTTCAAAATCTTCGTTTTTAAAAATAGCTCGAAGAGCATATGTAGTAACACTTTCAGGGGTTTCCGTTCAGGCACTATATATACCTCTCTGATGAGCATCCTCTTTAGTTAACCTCCCTCCAAAAGTCTTTACGCTTTCATTGCCCTAAAAACACCTGTACTATTATTTTACCGTTCTTAACATCACCTACACGACTTGCCAATGTCAGACAATTCAACAAATTCAGCTAAAAAAGCTAAGCAACCAGCTGGCAAAGTACATTGCACTTTAGACCTGCAAACTTTCTTACCTTACAAAATGTATTGTTTAGCGGCGCAAATGGCTCAGGCAGGTAATGATTTACCTGATCTATTAAGCGAAACAGGTATAACAATAGGAGAGCGGGAATGGCGGGTTATTTCTATTTTAGGCGCTTACGGTGGTTTAACCAATGGCCATGTTGCTGAGGCATTAAAATCTGATGCGGCAACCGTATCCCGTGCCGTTAAAGTACTAAAAAATTTAAACTTTGTTGATACCTTAAATTCAAAAAAAGACCGTCGTAAAGTCCTGATTTATTTAACACAGACCGGGGCTGATTTTTACGACAAAATAACGCCCAAGCGAATAGAAACGGGACAAATGATCGACGATTGCTTTACGCACGAAGAGCTTTCTACCCTGCATCATTTGCTTAATAAACTGGACCGTCATTTGCAACATATGGAAAATGAATTAGAAGATGAATGGGAATAGTCAGTGCAATGGGTTTTAATAAAAGGCGCAACATCGTTACGCCTTTCGTTATTATCTAATCAGGAGTAATCCTTCTCTAAATAAAGAATCAATCAAGAATCAATCAAGAATCAATCAAGAGTCAATCAAGAATTAATAAAGAGTCATCCAAAGATTAATCAGTACTTAATTAACTTTTAAAAGCCCTTCGTACTAAAATTCAGGTCCAATAAGTTCTATTTCCGCCATCTTCGTCATAGAACTATCACCTTGATTTTTAGTGAAATTTAACCGGTATAATTTATAGGGTTCGGTATTAACGAATTGAAATAGCCGACGTTCAAATCATTAGCAATTAGCGATTAATTTTCAGAATTGGGATCATTTTTGTATCGTTCAATTTCGCGTTTTATAAAATCAACACCTCTGGCTGATTGTTTTTCTGCCAGTGCTAAAGCATTTTTATAGGCTTGCATTGCTTTTTCCTTCTCTTTGATGCTTTCATAACCACGTGCCAAAGCAAATACGGCCCAGACCGATTCGGGGTGTTTTTTACTATTAGCCAAAAATATATTAACGGCATGTTCAGGCTCATCATCCCGCAAAGCAAATCCAAGACTTCTGACAGTACTTTCCGGTACATCGGTAGATATCATGTATTTGTCACCACGCTTTTTGTAATAATCTTCTAATCCTTTCATAGCGCCAAATTTTTGATAATCGTGATAATTTGCAAAACGCGGTGCTTTATAATCACTAAAAACATTCGTTAACCCCTGATATATTGTCAAATAAGGTGTGGTCATATGAACCTGCTCCGGCATATATTGATAATGCCATGCAAAAGTCTCCGGCGCACTTTTATCTAATATTGCAACAAACTTATTTAATGCCTCAGATGTACGTTTTCCTTCGGCATTTTTCGCTCCTAAAGAGAAATACAGCGATTTGCTTAACTGTTTATTCTTGTTAAAAAGTTGTTCAACCATTACCAGTAATTTTGAATCATTCATTTGAATAACAGGGCTTGCAGCAATATAGTTGTCAAATAAATCTTGCTCTTCAACAAGTAGCCCTAATACAAAAGCTCCTGCCATTGAATGGCCAAATATGGTTTTATGACTTGTCGTCCGGTAATTCTTTTCAACAAAACTGATGATTTCTTCCTTGATAAAACGCTTGAAATTATCACTTTCATCACCTAAATCCCGACTCCTTGTTCTTATACCTAGGAAATCCCTCTTGGAGCCCTTTATTCATAAGGGATTAAGCTATAACATATTTGCAACTGGCTAGATG
>JABSOJ010000004.1 GCA_013216005.1 Alteromonadaceae bacterium
GTAACGACAATGCTCCATAAAAGCCTCACAGGATTTGTTGATGAGATTGCATCCGCCGAGCAAATGATGGCCGAAGTGAGCGATATGCGTTTCTTAGGTGATTTTCCACTAACGGTTATTACCGCGATATCTCCTGCACGCCTAGACAACACTGGTTTTGATGATGATCTAAAAAAAGAATTATTAGATTTATGGCTAAGGTTACAAAAAGACTTACTGACCCTATCTAGCAACAGCACTCATGTATTAGCGCCTGGTAGTGGTCACTTCATTCAGCTGGAACAGCCGGAGCTTGTTGTTGAAGCGATCCGTGAAATGGTGTCGAAAAAGTCTGGAGTAATAGGGAGTAAGAGGTCTGGTACTCAATTAAAAACCGAGCTTAAATAATAATCAAGGACAAGAAAATAAATAAGACGCCTATCTTTAATTATAAAAATCTCGACTTCGATTGACAGTTCATACTGTTATATAAAGATCTGGAGTCGAGCTTATGAATAATTCTTCTTTTTTAGCCCAAAACTACTCTTACTGAATGTCGCCTTTGGTGGCAAACTTGCCGTTAAGTAAACAAAATGTTGCTCTGAAATTCAATCTGGCTGATGATGGAAATAATCAGCATACTGGTGTTACCCGATGTCCGCTTTCGGAAGAGCTGCCGTTAGTAAAATAGTAGCTAACGTCAACTATAATGCGAACTTTACGGTCTGTACGACTATATCAAAATTCATCTTGCTCAATATTTTTAAGTGTTCGGCGTAATGCTTTTAAGTGAAACATCATCAGCTTTATGTCATGGTTAAAATCTTCTTCTGCTTCCAAATCGAAACTAGGATTATAGTGCAATGGGTTCTTTAGAAAACTTTCGAATAGGTTAGTTCCTTTCCATGCAGTTAACACATCATTAATTGCACCAATAATATGCTCCAACGGGGATTGTCTAGCACAAATATCTTTCCGTTTATGCACCTTACCGTGTATAAATATAAGTAAGTTGGTTCGCATATAATTATTTAATAGCTTTAGTGAATGCCCAGGAGAGCAAGGTGTTAAAAATCCACCTTTTTCATCTTTTGGTGCATATTCATCAGGATCACGTCTCACCCAAAAGCTTCTCATTCCACCCTCTGCTTTTGTACCGTTAGTTTTAAGTTTTCCACTATCAACAAGTAAATCTAAAATATCATCCAGCTCATCTTCGCTATACCTCGATTGGAATTTCAATCTCAGGACATAAATAGTAACACTGCTTAATATGTTATCCCTTTTACTATTCACAAATTGGTAAACTTTATTTTCATCTATTAACATCTAAAACCTCCATTATTCATTATCTGTAGGTTGATTAAGTGGCCTGAGATGACCCTTTGATACGTCTTTTGATAAAGTAAAAGAGAAATGACCTAATACGTTTAAATGACTATATCCTAAAGGTGATAACCTCGATTTATCTTCTTCGCTAATATCCATAGAATCTTGCAAATGATCTAACGCTGATTGCATGTAAATGGTGTTCCATAAAATAACAGCATTTAGTACGAGTCCTAATGCGCCCAGTTGATCTTCTTGCCCGTCCCGGTACCTTTTACGAATTTCCCCTTGTTGACCATAGCAAATCACACGAGCAACAGAGTGTCGTCCTTCTCCACGGTTGAGCTGTGTTAATATTCTTCGTCGGTAGTCTTCATCATCAATGTAGTTGAGTAAATAAATGGTCTTGTTTATCTTACCAACCTCGATGATAGCTTGAGCCAAACTAGAGGGTTTATCACTTTTGAGTAGCGAACGGATCAGTTCGGAGGCATGTACTGTGCCTAATTTGAGTGATCCCGAGATCCTCATCATGTCATCCCACTGTTGATGAACCTTTTCTGGATGCACAACACCACGAGCCAAATCGTTGAGCGCACCATAATTAGCTTCTTTATCAATTCTCCAGAAAACAGCTTCACCGGCATCAGCTAGTCGGGGCGAAAATTGATAACCTAATAACCAGAACAACCCAAACACTATGTTCGAGGTTCCTGTCGTGTCGACCATAATTTCGGTTGGATCTAATCCTGTTTGTTGTTCCAAAAGTCCCTCTAAAACAAACATAGAATCTCTTAGCGTACCAGGGATAACAATGCCATGAAATCCTGAAAATTGATCTGATATAAAGTTATACCAGGTAATACCCCTATTAGAGCCAAAATATTTTTTGTTTGGTCCTGCATTAACTGTCTTAACTGATGTCACAAAACGCATCCCATCAGCAGAAGCTACTTCACCACCTCCCCATGTTTTTGCCAGAGGGATTGTTGCTTGATAATTGACTAAGCTAACATTTGATAGAACGAGCGTTTCTGCTCGAATATAATTCTGTTTAACCCAACCCAAACGCGCTTTTGTTAATGCAGAAATGTGAGGTTTGATTAATGGCTCTAACCCGATGTTGCAGGCTTCAGAGATAAGGACTGCGCAAATACTGGTCGCTAAATCATGTATTCTCGCATTAGATTCACTTACATGGGTAAATTCATCAAGAAATCCTGTGTGAGCATGAATTTCTAGTAACATTTCAGTTAGATCTACCTTGGGTATTAAACTGGAAACTTGTTCTTTAAGTAGAGTAAGGCTGGGTGGCTCATCAAGTTTATCTAAATTGGTGATCGTTAATGCCGGATATTTACCAGAATGATCTAGTCTGACCGCATCGTTATCAGCGAAGTTTGCTGTAACCCGTTTATAAGTTGCATCGAGTTGATTGGTTAAAAGGGCAACAGCTTCATCAGCTTTAACCGGGTGGCCGAGTGAACGGCAAACCTGTATTCTGTTCGCTTTCCAAATATCTCCTTGTAATAATTTAGATCTGGTATCTCCCCAGCGGTTGCTATTTTCGATATAGACATCCCGTCTACGTAAACTATCTTGTAACTTATCAAGAAAGCATAGAGTGTAACCTTGCTTTGTTACTCCACCATCTTTATCAAAAACTAATCGCTTCCACGGATTTGTGACAATATCCAACGGTGGGTTATCTAGGATTTGCTTGCGTGAATGACCTAATGCAGCCAGATAATCGAATGCTTCAAGTGTGATCTTTCCTGCAGGAGCTGCTTTAACACTAATATCATTCAATAATCTTGGTAAGAACCGTCTGACTTTGCCATATTGTTCGACCATTTCATCATGAAAATTATCACTAGAGGGACGAGCAATAGCTTTGACTATAGCAACAGATTCTTCCAATTTGTTTTTGGATAATTTGCTATAGATCATTTCACGCAACTGACTATCTTCGGTATCTTCATTTAATATCAATTCGCAGATCGCCACTAATGTCAGTGCCGATTTATCTAAATCTTTCAGTGTTCGTAATCGCTTTTTTTGACCAAGTTTTTTAGCTTCCCCTGCTATCCCTGTTATAAGCAAATCAAGAATATCTATTGCATCATCAAGTGCCATGACTTCATAGGCTTTAACAAAAGCTGTTAGAATTGAAATACGTTTATCCTTGGGCATTCTTGCAATTTTAAACATAGAGATAACTCCAGCTTGACGAGCAAGATTTTTTAGCCTTACCGGAGGGATGTGTGAGAAATCTATTTCTTGTAAATCAAAAGATTTTAGCTGAAGGTAACGTTCTATTGCGACATTAAAAGCAATGCTACTTATCGTTATTGGTCCTTTTCGGTAACTATCAAAATAAGAAATTCGTTCACCCTCTGGAATTTCAAGTAATGTTTCCAATTTTTCCTTTTGTTTTTCTGTTGGTAATGACGATAATTTCTTCCATAAACGGTTAATTGCTCTTTCCCTGATTTCAGAAATTAATCGAGCTAATGTTGAAACACCGGGTAAAAGTATCTTATGCTGGATCAACCAAGCGGTTGCAAAGTCAAATAACAGGCTTGGGCGTTCATTACTTATCCAGACACGAGCAAAAACTAGACGCGATAATCTAAATCGCCAAGGGCCTGTATTAAATTCGTGGTAACCGTAATAAGTTTGTATTTCATTACAATGGCTATAGCGTGTAACTTTGCGACTCATATATTGTTCTAAATTATCAACACAAATATTTAATTGTTGTGCAACAAAATAGATCACATTAAGTGGAACATTTATTGGATCTGGCAAAAATGTACCAAGGAACCTTACGGTGGTTAATTGCAAAGCAAAACCTAACCGATTGTAATCACCTCTTCGCTTATTAATAAAGTTTATCGAGGTATTATCTAAGTGAAAAAATCTGGCAAGCTGCGTGTCATTAGGCTCTCCACAAAATCGACCATATTGATTTTTTTGTTCTTCGGTCAAAAATTCATTCGGCATCACAATCCTTAAAGCGTAAACACTTTAAGATAGTAAAACTAATTTTATCGTTGATAATAATAATTAAATGGAATATCAAATAACGTTTGTGTTTAAAAAACACACTATCAAATAGTATACATTATGAGAGCAATAGATTTACTCTATCAAAAGTACTATCATAAAGGCATTATCAAAAGCTCTTAAACTATATGGTAGGTTTCATGTCAAAAATGGGGTTAATTGACTAACGCCCCGATCTGTCACCAACCTATTCTGTACCCATTGGTATCATTGACATACAGCACAAATATTGATTTGAAAAAGAAGAACTAACAACTCGTTAACCTTATGAATATTATACATATTTAGTCAATTGTAAAATTCATATAATTTAATCAGCTTAGCTTTAGCATATCGTCAATGGTAATCAATTGATCTTATTATATTTTTACTAAGTTAAAAGTGAAAACTTATAACATTAACTCTTCATCGATAAATAGCGATAAAAAGTAGCACGGGAAATTGAAAGGGAATCACAAATTGACTCAATTGAAAGAGAATTATTCTGATGCATTTGCTTAGCCATTTGAACTTTTGGATTATTTATTCCCGTTTTAGGACGGCCACCAGTTCTTCCTCTTGCACGAGCCGCATTGAGTCCTGCTTTTGTTCGTTCTTGGATCAGTCGCCGTTCGAATTGTGCTAATGCACTAAAAATATTAAACATTAGCTCACCTGAAGCGGTAGTTGTATCTATTGCTCCGTCCTGAATAGATTTAAAACCGATCTTCTTTTCGATCAATGATTCAATCAAATTAATAAGGTGAGACATAGAACGACCTAACCGATCAAGTCTCCATACAATCAAATGATCACCGGGTGACAAAATTTCCAAACATTTATCTAAACCAGGTCGAGATGATTTTGCTCCAGAAATTTTATCGGTGAATATCAAAGATCGATCACAACCTTCTTTTAATAAAGCATCTATTTGTAAATTTAGCTCTTGGCTATCAGAACTTACTCTAGCATATCCAATTTTACGACCCATAGTCTCAATTAATCATGTTTTAACAACTTTATAAGACTATCATAAGTGAGATGAGTTAATAAGACAAAGAAAGACGATATTTTGGTAAATGATTGTTGTCGATAAACANGTCTCATAAAACGACCGTAGTATATAGTGCTATAAACTATGTATATTCTGTATTTAGGCGGATGAATCTGTCTTTTTATTTGATTAATACACCTTAGGGTTTATAGTGTATTGTATGTTTAATATGTATGGTGGATGGTAAATGACATCGGTCAGTGTTAGAGCGACCATAGTGGAAGACAATACAGGTATTAAGAGCCAATTACCTATAGTTTTGACTGAGCAAGGCGAATTGACTGTGGTAACAGACTATTTACTAAAGCTGGAAGCTGATGATATCAGTGGTTCAGTAATAAGACGTTGCGTTCGAGTGGTTAGCCTGCTGTTGGATTACATGGAAGCAAACAAGGATTTATTCAATGATCCGAAAACATTATTTCAAACATTTACCAAACGACTTTATACAGGCACTATTGGAGAAAATGGATTAGATCCATCAGGGCTTTATTGGTTGCCTACAGCAACAGAAAACACGAACAAGCTTATTTCTAGTATAACAGGCTTAACTAACTGGATGGCAGACAAGGTGAATGCGGAGAACATGAATCCTCTGTGTGAAGCAACACCGCATGAACAGCGATTGAATTACGCTGCTTGGTATAGAAAGAATCAGAACGATTTTTTAGGTCATATTGAAGATAAAAGACTAAATAAAACCATCCAAAAAGCCATAACTATTAAGGGAAGAACTCCGTTAATAAAAACCGAAGATGATGCAGTAGCCTTTCCTGAACAACACTGGTCTGTTTTTTTGAAAGAGGGGATTGGAGGGGCTAAAGATCCGCGTGTTGCGCTCAGAGATAAATTAATTTCACTGCTTATGCACGGTGGTGGCATTAGGGAAAGCGAAGCATTAACGCTTTGGGTAACAGATGTATTTGAAGATCCAAACAATCCAGATTCTGCCATTGTACGAGTCTATAATGAAATAGATGGTGCGGCACCTAACAATTGGAAAGGACGCATTGGCGCAATAACCAGAGAAGCTTACTTAAAGCAAGAGTTCGCACGCATTCCGCGTAAACGCATGAGTGGTACACAGCACATTGGATGGAAGTCTAAAGTGGTTGACCACAAAGACAATTATATACAAGTGTGGTGGTTCCCTACCGATTACGGCAAGTTATTCATGATGCTTTGGAAAAATTATCAAAAGTATCGTGCCTGTGTTGAGTGTAACCACCCTTATGCATTTATCTCGTTTCATCCCCAGTTTATGGGAAATCCTTATACGCTAAATGCATTTCACCAAAACTATGCTTCTGGCTTAAAACGCATTGGATTAGAACCTAATAAAACGGAAGGACTCGACCCTCATGGACATAGGCACAGCTACGGCAGACGATTGGAGCGTGCAGGTTTATCCCCTCTGATCATTCGCCGTTGTATGCACCATAAATCACTAAGATCTCAATTACCCTACACAGGAAAAGGGCAACAAGAAATCTCGGATGAATTGACCGAAGCGACACTGCAACTGGCGGATCCTGACTCCAAAGTTAAGGCATTTGACTGGAAAGAATTAGTTGAATACGGCTTTGGTGATATCGATCCACAAGGTTTTTTTACAGGTAAAAACCCAAAATTTGGGAGAACATAATGATGCAAAAAGGAAAAAAACAAGATGGTCGTTCAACTGATTTCACTTTTGGTTGGATGTTGACCACCCTTGGTTCAGAATGGCGACAATGGCAAAAATATGCAGCCGAATGGATGGCTAAGCAAGAAGTTTCAACTTCTATCAAGCAAATAGCATTAACGCGATTCTTTGAATGTTACCTCTTTGAACACGCTCCATATGCGATAGATGTCATAGATTTTTTCAAAGGGTATAAAGGTCATCGATGTACAATTGAAGAATTTATGCAATATCAAGAAGGAACAGGGATTCAAAATAAACAAACAATAGCTGTTTATTCCAACTATATAGTGGACTTTGTTAACTATATAGTTGAACACCATTTTTCCGAGGAAGACGATAGCGGTCAATTAATGTCTTTAGTGCACAATCCGCTAATGAGAGTTAAAAAAAAAGGAAATCTCACAGAAACTGTGCGCAATCCGCTACCCTATCGTTATATTCAGACGTTACGCAATATCCTATGCCCTTTACCTAATAAAACCGAAATCACATTAATTAAACAAGATCTTAAGGCTGGTGGCTATCTTCTGCCGTCTTATCATTATCGCCATTTTAAACACTGGATATGGGCGCAGAAACAAACAGAAAATGCAAATTCTGGTGGCGACTGGTTCGAAGTAGAGCCAGAAGACATTGATCAAAATGACCCCGATTGTATATGGCGCATTAAAAAGGTCACTCGCAATATTAATGATAAAGAAAAACATAAAACCACTATCCATCAAATCTGGTCGCCGGTAAAAGCCATGGTGATTTTTATGAAATTGCACCTACCCTTGCGTACTTATCAGGTGCGAATGCTCGACAGTGGTGAAGCAGATACTTGGCGGTACGAAGGTGGAAAATGGAAGGTCAACAAGAAATATGCTTTTGCCCTAGGTAGCGAAAGGCGTCCCTTTAGTAAAGGCGTATTTAGACGCATTCATGACACTATGACCAGTGCACATTCTACCGGATTTTATATCAACACCAACAAAACCGCTGACCAAAACAAAAATGAATTAGAACGGGGTTATATAATTCCTTGGCAGCATAAAGAAGTCTTTTATTGGCTCGAAAAACTGCGCAACTGGCAGGAAAAATACAACCCTATCAATAATCCAACGGATTGCACCTCGCTTCTTAAAAAGCACACGGGGATCAAAAAACCAAAATCACAACTTAAGAGTATGGGTGATATTTGCTTTTTATTTCGTAACGCCTCAGCCAAAGGAGAGGATAAGGTCAAACCAATCCCTAGTGAACCGCTTGCTATATTCTGGTATCAATTGTTACATGCCTTAGAAAACCAACTGAGCGAAGAAGGGAATACACTAGATAATGGTGAAAAGCTCAAGTTAGTTGTGGATTATCCTGAAGGCAAGATAGAAGGTAAAAAATCTGCCACCTTGTTCCCGCTGCATAGTCTGCGTGTATCGCTGATCACCGCTTATACAATGGATACTCAATTGCCATTACCTGTAATTTCCAAACTGTTAGCAGGTCATACGCGATTGTTAATGACCATCTACTACAACAAAATCACTCCATCGGTTATGGCCGAAAAAATGGGTGAGGCAGAGGCGCAACTTGAAGATAAATCACAACAATCAGTGCGTAACTTCCTAAAGGATGCATCGATGGAGCAAATTGAGTGTAAAATGGTTTATCACAAAGGTGACAGTATTCAAGCCGCACTCGTAAATCGTAATCCGATTGGTTGGGAAGAGCGCTCTTTTGGTCTGTGCTTGGTGGGTGGGAATACCGTCAAATCCGATGAAGTCAGTACCATAGGTGGTTGCTGGAATGGCGGTAAATTGATACGAAACACTATTGTAGCAGAAAAACGTGTCTACAACTCTGTACCACATGGACCTGAAAACTGTATCCGCTGTCGCTGGTTTATTACTGAAGCCAGATATCTACCTGCACTCAATGCGCAATTCAATCAATTAAGCTATAAGGCGCACCAAGCAGCCAATCTATCCGTAGAAATTGAAAGTGATTTAGATGTGCTAAAAGACGAACAGTTCTTCAGTGAGGAGCAAGGTCTGCCTTTTATAAAACAAAGTGAGTTGCAAACCCTACAACGTCGATATGAAAAGCAGCAAGTAGAAGCTGATGAATATGCCAAGGATTGGATTGCCTGTTTTGGACTTATTAACCGCATTATTCGCATCGAAGATGTTCGTAATGATGATGATACCAAGGATAAACTCATTGCGGTAGGCAATGAACAAGATGTTAGTTACAGTATTAAATTTATCGAAACAGACTCAGAGTTATTGCATTTGTCATTACTCTGTGAGGATGCAGAATTCTACCCAGATTTACAGGACGAGCTACGCAAAACGCCTGTAATCGAAAAGCGCTCTCGTGAATTAAGTCGAGTATTGATGAGAAAAGGTTTTGAGCCAATATTCATGGAAATGGATGATAAGCAACAACTTATCGCTGCGAATGCTATGCTTCGTCAAATGGCAAAAATTGCTGATCCTAACGATAAAGTCGAAGGCTACCGTAAGGTAGCCAATTACATCGAAGCAGGTGAATATCTGCAAGATAGCAAACTGCTTAATGCTGGCATGACAGTGTTAACCGACAAGGTGTTGAGTCTTGATGTAATCACAAAACTTGCATTACTGGAGGAATAATGGATATTAATATCGACAACATTATGGAAGGTTTAAAGAACGGAAAGTCTCCCCGAACACAGCAGAACTTGGATAAGTTAAATGACATCCTCAAAGGTTACGTTGAAAGCGGTCAGCGAGACTTCTCTGTAACTGAAATGGGTCGTATTTCGGCAGCACAAGACGGTCCTGGTTATGAAGCGTTAAGAGCAACACGTAATAAGTATTATCGTGATTTGATTAATGCGTGGGCTGTCAAGTGTAATACTTCCATGAAGAAACCTTTGGGTGAATATTCTCGTTCACGAGAAGTACCAGCAGATAACAAGTTGTTAGAGCGTATTCATGATCCTGCGGTACGAGCCTTATTTGGTCAAATTATTGCTGAACGCAATCGTTACCGTAAAGAGGTTAACCTGCTCAAACAACATGCAAACATCACGATTGATAAACGCCCTGTTAAGGAATTTGATGCTAGTGCCAAGCCATCAGTAGAATTATTGCCATCATTGTCTGTGTTGCTTACTAAATCTGAAAAACAAGCATTGGCTTATGCAGTTTCTCAAGAGTGTATGGATCAGCATAACTGGCAATATACTCAAGCGGGTCAGGTGAAATATATTGAATACAATACCGAAGTGTTTCCACGAGGATTTATGACAGGGCTTCTTAAGTTGCTTGGTGAGATGAATAATGGCTAATGACCAACAGATAGGTTCTGTCACTTATTGATTAAATCACTTCTGATACAAATAATGCTGATACTTTAGGTTCAACTTGTAAAATAAAGTGAGGATCTTCTAATTGCAGGTGTTCAATTTTTTGAAAATCCTGACGTTGAATAAAAAATCAGTACACACATTATACATAGTATGTACAAATACTAATGTTTAATAATTTCTTTTATTACAAGGGTATAAACTCACTCACGGGTTAAAATACATAGTATTTACTATAAACACCGACCGTTTTAT
>JABSOJ010000038.1 GCA_013216005.1 Alteromonadaceae bacterium
GTTTTTACCCTGAGCACTGTACTGCTCTGCGATTTCTTTTGAACCTCGAAGTCCAACTTCCTCTGCGGCATAGGCCATAAACTTTATAGTACGTTTAGGTTGTATACCTTCAGCTAGCATAACACGTAATACTTCTGTTAAGGAGGCAATGCCTGAGGCGTCATCATCAGCGCCGGGCGCTATTGAATTTTCACTGGTAGAACCGATAGTTGAATCGAGATGACCACCAATAATAACAAACTCATCAGGATTTTCGCTGCCAGTTAAAGTCATTATCACCGATTTTTGAGCCCAAGCGTCGTGAGTATATTGGCTCACTGATGCATAACTTTTACCACTCGCTAAAGTTGCCCAACGGTCTCTTAAGCCATTGGAAGATGCTACCCCTCCAGAAGTGGTATAATATCGATTATTAAAATTGGTGGATAAATAGTTGATGGTATCCACTATATTGTTGGCGCTTAAATTTGGTAATTGAGTATTCACTCTTGCTTGCTGCTCAATTGGTGGGGCAGTAAAAGATCCCGCCAGCAACTGTGATTGTGATTGGCTGGCGGCCATGGCAGAAGTCAACGAGTCATGCGCAATATACCCGCCACAGCGATGATGGTTGTTATGCATTAATCTACTGAGTTTATTTAGATTTTTTGTATCAAGTTGGGCGACGATAATGTTATCGGTGCCGACGGTAAAATTGTAATCTAAAGTTTTACCTCCAGCTTGCTGCAATTCAGCAGCGGCGTCACCTGCGATGGTGATCCATACATTTTGATTTTCTTGTGCAGCCAGCACGGGTGCTGACATGATCCCTATGGCTAAGGCACTGAGGACGATTTTTGATTTTTTATTCATTATTATAAACCTGTTATTTTTTTATTAATTAATTTATGCAGGTTGGTATATCCCTTACCTACAATCGTCAGACAGGCAGACATAAATTCACTATTACCGTTTTCATCAGGCAGCGTTAAAATTACGGGCTTGAATAATAAAAAAGGTAATAGGATAAAAAGGTTTCAGGATAAAAATCAGAATCTTGATATAAAGGCTAGTTATAAACCGCATAAAAAGCATCAACGGCATAAACAACATCGTTGAACAAAGTCTGTTTTTATTCCGTTAAACTCGTTATGTCTTCCTGATCTGTATAATGTCTATTTACTGAACAAATAGACATGTTAAGAATAGTTGGTTTCTTGAACAATGTCACTAAATTGTCAATAAAATGTATTATAAATAAGACTTAATAAGATCAGGCCGTACTGCTTGATGTTAAATCAGCTAATTTTTTCAATAAATTAAAGCTGTTTACTCTGCTTTCCAGCTAATGGTTAACCCCGATACAGCACTTTTTGCAAACACATCAATATGCCATTCACCTGCATCAGGTGAATTAATGGTGAAACCGAAACATAAACAAAGAACATATTGTTAACATTGTACTTTACAAATAATAGGTAGATTAATAACCCATTAATTACAAATATTTAGGCTCTGTTCCATAACATTGTTGTTACCACGGTAATTTATTGATTTACATGTTTTAAGTCCATTTTTAAAAAATGACTTAAAGATCACTGGAAAGTATGTAATAAAGGCCTGTAGCAAAAATCAAAATAAGGGACAACAATAATATGGAACAGAGCCAATATTTAACACAATTAATTTAATGGGATTAATCCAGTAGGTCGTACCTTTATGTGTGGCTTAAAGTAATGCGTGGATAAATCCACGTTCTCCCTCTGTGTCAAGATTGTTGTAAATTATAACATTTGAAAAAAGCTAACTTACTTGCTTCGCTGAGCAAACAAAAAAAGCTGGTTAACCTAAGTTAACTAGCTTTTGCTTTACTATTATTTTACTCTTGGGGAGCTAAGCAAGAACTAACGCATGAACTAACGCATGAAATAAGCACACACTAAACATAAGTTATTAAACATGTGAAGTAGCATAGTTAACTTGTTACACACTCAATATTTCTTGAGCATATTTCTTGTACCCAACTCAGCTTATTCGTAAATCCAAGCCATATTTACGCCAACAGTTGCATTTTTATTAGCTTTAATACCAATATGCCATGTACCTGCTGCAGGAGCTGCGATAGTACAACTCTCATCATTACCGGAAGTTTTTGAGCGACAGTCGTATAAACTACCTGTAGGAGCTGAACCATGTCTTAAGTACAATTTAACATTACCTGTACCACCGACAGTAGTAACAACTAAGTTAGATGCACCTTCTGCAACTTCGATGGTCGAGCGATCCCAGCCTTTAGCAGCAATATCGATATCTGTTTTAGAACCGCTGTCGCCACCAGGAGGTGTTACATCGCCATTGTGAGTTGCAACTAAAGATACACCACTGAAATTAGAATACGATTTTAACCGTACAAAATAAGTACCGGTTTGAGCCGCTATTGAGCAACTTTCACTGTTACCGCTAGCATAGGGGCGGCAATCATAAGAACTGTCAGTAGGCATGCTGCCAAATTTAACGTAAAGATCAGCATCACCCGCACCGCCGCTCATATTAATGTCGACATTGTCTGTTGCCGTTGACGGAACTCCAAAGGTATACACTAATTCACTTCCTGTTGATGCAGTTAAATTTGTTTCAACTACGCCATTCTCTAAGGCAGGGGCAGGAGGTGGTGGAGTAAAAGTTGCCTCAGTCATTTCAATGGCATAGGCTAATGCCATTTTTGCAAATTTTAACGCATGGTTTGCATCTGAATCTGAATTTGCCATCGTATCATTGCTGGTATGAATATAAGGGTTATACTGGCTCATCCTACTTTCAAAGGGCATAGAGGCAGGGTAATTAGCACTGGTCCACGAGGCGTGATCGGAACAGCCATAACCACACGCGTCAAAACCATAATTAATACTGGTTACATAGGTGTCGAGCAGACTTGCCAGATAATTATTATGATTGGCATTGGTATAATCGGTCATAAAAGTAATGTCGTCTGCAGAGCCATTATAATTGGTCATATCCAGCTGCATTACCCCAACCACATTAACATCATCAGCACGGTATTGGTTGGCGATTTCTTGCGAACCTCTAAGCCCTACTTCTTCAGCAGCATAGGCCATAAAACGTATACTACGTTTAGGCTGTACACCCTCAGCAGCCATAACACGCAGTACTTCAGTTAAAGTGGCAATGCCGGAGGCATCATCATCGGCACCGGGCGCGATTGAATTTTCACTGGTAGCGCCGATGGTCGAATCGAGATGACCACCAATGACGACATATTCATTTGGAAATTCACTACCTGTTAAAGTCAGGAACACCGATTTTTGTGCCCAGGCCGAATGAGTAAACTGGTCTACAGAAGCATAACTTAAACCGTTCACTATTGTTTGCCAACGAGCCTTTAAACCGTCAGAAGAAGCTGCACCGTCGGCAGTGGTATAGTATCTATTTTTAAAGGTGTTAGATAAGTAATCAATGGTATCTCTTATCTGGGTTGCCTGTAAATTTGGTATTTGAGCATTTACTCTGACCTGTTGCGTTATCTCAGGGGCAGTAAAAGTCGCCAGTAGTGTCTGTGGTAGACTAGCGGCCATAGCTGAAGTCAATGAGTCATGTGCAACATATCCACCACAACGATGATGATTGTCATGCATTAATCTACTTAGCTTACTGAGATTATTTGTATTAAGTTGAGCAATAATAAGATTATTGGACCCTATTGATGAATTGTGATCTAAAGTTATCCCGCCAGCCTGTTGCAATTCTGCAGCGGCGTCACCGGCGATGGTGATCCAGATAGTTTCATTATCTTGTGCGGCTAGCGTTGGTGCTGACATCATTCCTATTGCCAAAGCACTAAGGACGAAGGTTGATTTTTTATTCATTTTTTTAAACCTGTTTTTATTATTAATTAAATTGTGCAGGTTGTTATTATTCTTCCCTGCAATCGTCAGACAGGCAAACACAAATTCACTATTACAATTTCAATTAATCAAGCGAACAAAATTGCAGGCTTATTCATTAAAAATTGTTATAGGATAAAAATCAGAAGCTTTGAAATGAATGCTATATATAGAAAATATAAACAAAATCTTTGAACAACATCTGTTTTCATTCCATTAAAATAGTGATGTTTTCCTGAGCTGTTTGAGCGTCTACTGTTTTAATGAGTAGATATATTGAGAGTAACGCTAGTTTTTATTAAAAGCTAATAAAATGTCATATAAATGTTATATAAAGTTTAATTAAAGACAGGGCTTTACAGTAACTAAGACCTTACTAACGATGGAATATTCAAATGTTGTTGAGTTAACATTCCGCAATAGATCGCCGTGTTTATTGCTTTGGGTGGGTGAACACGCTGAGATTTTTCAATTGAAATTTTGTCTTTTGCCATCAATCGAGTATGCTTAAACAATAAACAGTTAACTTATTGATTTTCAATCTCTATGACACAGGCTTCATTCTGGCAGGATCAGCAACAAACAGCATGTTACGCTGAACTGTGTAATGCGCTTTATGAGCGTGAATTGCGTTTGCTTGTCAATGCTGATATTTCCAGTGTTCAGACAATACAGTCGCGATTGAAGGGGTTACCCTATTACATCAATAGAACCGCGCATTCTATGACAGAGGCTGAATCACCTTTAGTGCTTGATGTACAAAATGCCAGCTGGTCGGTGAAACAAGAAAATAAAATGCCGTTAAATGGCCAGGAAGCTGAAAGTGTTTGTTCGTGGTATTCAGCAATAAAGTTATCGCTTGGTTTAGTGGTTCCTGTATCGTTGGAAAATTATATTATTCTTGATTGTATCGACAGAATTGATCATGATAATCAAAGGTTTCGTACTAACGTTTCTGGTTGGTTTTATTTAAACGAGCAAAGCGTTCAGCGTAAAATCAATGAACATAAGAACACCAACGGACAGAAGAGAAGCAATGCTAAGTTGCTAAAGCCAAATAAAAGAGTAATGTCAGCGGCGTGTGCCGGGCATCATTGGCAGAAAAGTGGCAAAATAAGCCCGGTAATACCTGGTTTGCGTGAATTATTGCTCTCTTGTTCTATTAATTGGCGAAATTTTAAACGACCATTGGCAGTAACAGTTAATTAAGGTGGCATTGTTATTTACACCTGCAAGCAGGCAATTATAATAGCCTGCGTTTATTTAAGGTTTATTATTTTTTGCTATGCGTTTCATTATCGTTATTTTATTTGTTTTACTCATACTCTTGCAACATCGACTTTGGTTCGGTAAAAACAGTGTGTCTGACTATATAGCATTAAAAGACGAAGTAAGCAGACAACAAGCGGACAACGAAAAATTAAAACAACGAAACAAATTACTTTATATTGATACTGATGATTTAAAATCGGGAACTGAAGCGATTGAAGAACGTGCACGTAACGATCTGGGTATGATCAAGCGTGGGGAAACTTTTTTTCGCATCATACCCAAAACAGAGTAAACTCAACCAAAGTACTCTCAAGCAAACTAATTTTGAGCCAAGTAACCTCAAGGAAAACAGTAATAATATTGCTGGTCAGAACCTACCAATGGAAAATCCTTAAAGATGGCTGATACACAAAGTCAAAACAAGCAAACACCTTTAGTCGCCGTTGTACCGGCAGCGGGCGTTGGTAAGCGCATGCTAACCAGTTGTCCTAAGCAATATCTTAAAATTGATGGGTTGACTATTTTAGAGCATACCGTGAGTCGTTTATTATCTTATTCTGCTATTGAACAGGTGATTGTTGTTTTAAGTGACAGCGATGAATATTTTCCAGAAACTTCATTGGTGGAAAATCCTCAAGTGCAAACCGTTATTGGTGGTCAAGAACGTGTTGATTCCGTACTTGCTGGTTTAGTTGCTGTTGACCAGAATAAGTATTCCTGGGTTTTGGTTCATGATGCTGCTCGTCCATGTTTTTCACATCAAGATCTTGATAGTTTAATTAAACAGTGCCGGCAAAAAAATGTTGGTGGATTATTAGCAAGCCCTGTACGGGACACGATGAAACGTAGTCATATTGCAATAAATAAAGAAGATCGGCCTAAAGTTAAAGAAACCGTCGATCGTAATAATTTGTGGCATGCTTTAACTCCGCAAATGTATCCGGTCAAGCCGTTAATATCTGCTATCAAGCAAGCACAAGCAGAAAACTTTGATATTACCGATGAATCTTCTGCAATAGAACATGCTGATTTACCCAGTATTATTGTTGAAGGCAGCAGTGATAATTTAAAAATTACCCGACCTGAAGATTTAGCGCTTGCTACTTTTATTCTTCAGCAGCAGAAAGCTGAAATGTAACAACAACATATAGTTAATAAGGATAAAACATGCGAATAGGGCATGGTTTTGATGTACACAAATTTGGTGGTGAAGGCCCTTTAGTGCTTGGTGGAGTAAAGGTACCTTTTGAATTTGGTTTTATTGCCCACTCTGACGGTGATGTTGCTATTCATGCCTTGTGTGATGCAATTCTGGGCGCATTATGTCTCGCTGATATTGGTAATCATTTTCCTGATACCGATGGGCAATATGAAAATATATCCAGTCGTATTTTATTACGTCATGTCGTTAAGTTAATGACTGAAAAAGGTTTTGAAATGGGCAATGCTGATATCACAATTGTGGCTCAAGCACCGAAAATGGCACCGCATTTACTTGCTATGCGTGAGTGTTTATCTGAAGATTTGGCTTGCCAGTTAGATCAGGTAAACGTTAAAGCAACCACGACAGAAAAGTTAGGTTATACCGGAAGAAAAGAAGGTGTTGCGGTTCATGCTGTGGTGTTATTACAAAAGTGCTGTTAGAAAAGTAAAAGCGTTGTTAGAAAAATGCGGTTAGAAAAAGTATCATTACAAAAAGGTTAAAAAAATATGTTACCCAAACAGGCCTACCTTTACGGTAAACCTAAATCATGCGGGCTACTTCGCAGTAAAATTACCGACTTTAAAGTGTTTGAACAATTACCTTTTCAGCCTTGCGGAGAAGGAGAACACTTATTTATACATATTAGAAAAACAGGCACAAATACCGTTTTTGTCGCACGTCAACTGGCGAAGTATTTTGCCGTAAAAGAATTTTTAGTTTCGTATGCAGGATTAAAAGACCGTTTTGCAGTTACCGAGCAGTGGTTTGGCGTGCATGTGCCAGGTAAGCAAGTTTATGATTTGTCTGATCTTGATATTGAAGGGGTCGAAGTACTTTCTTACACCCGTCATAATAAAAAATTACGTACAGGTGCTTTAACGGGTAATCGCTTTGAATTAACGTTAAGACAAGTAACCGAAGTTGAAGCACTCGAAAAACGCTGGCAAGAAATAGCGCAACATGGCGTGCCTAATTATTTTGGTGAGCAGCGTTTTGGCATTGACGGTGGCAATATGGACAAAGCCCGTGCATTATTTTCCGGTACTAAAGTAAAAGATAAAAAGAAGCGTGGTATCTATTTATCTGCTGCACGCTCTTTTATATTCAACAGTATAGTTAATGAACGAATCGAACATCAGCGTTTTAACCAAATAATAGACGGCGATGTATGCATGTTAGCGGGTACGCAATCGGTTTTTTCAGTTGAGTGTGCTGATGAAACGCTAACCACGCGTTATATCGACAAAGATATTGATATTACCGCTCCTATGTGGGGAGCAGGCGATTTAATGACATCAGGTGAAGTACAAATTTTTGAACAGCAAATAGCTGATGCTAACCAAGATCTTTGTCAGGGCTTGCCTCGTTTCGGTTTAAAACAGGAACGACGTCGTATCAGGCTTTGCATTAGTGAGGCTAAAATTGAGTTTGAAGAAAATTCTGTGGTTAATGAGCAGGATCCTAGTGGCTGTACTAACACCGACACTAACACAGTCAAATTGTCTTTCTTTTTACCCGCAGGTTGTTATGCCACAACGGTCTTGAGAGAATTAATAGATTATCAGGACATGACTGAACGTGTTGTTTAGGATAAGTGGTATAAATCTTAAGGTGTTGAATTGAATATTTTATTAAGTAATGATGATGGCGTACATGCGCTGGGTATTAAAGTATTGCATCAAGAACTCGTAAAATTTGCTGAGGTTACAGTTGTTGCCCCTGATCGTAATTGCAGCGGAGCAAGTAATTCTTTAACATTACTAAACCCTCTCAGGGTACAGACATTAGACAATGGCTTTATTTCCGTTAATGGTACACCGACAGATTCAGTGCATTTAGGAATTAGCCAGAAAGTTACTACGCCGCCAGACTTAGTTGTTGCGGGTATTAATAATGGTGCAAATTTAGGTGACGATACTTTATATTCTGGAACGATTGCTGCCGCCACAGAAGGTCGCCATATGGGCTTGCCTGCTATTGCGGTATCATTGGTAGGGAAGGGTGAACAAAATTATCAAACAGCTGCTGTGGTCACTGCTAAGTTGATACAAAGGTTAAGAGAACACCCATTACCTAATGATCAAATACTAAATATAAATGTGCCTGATATTCCTTTGTCTGAATTAAAGGGTATTAAGGTAACGAGACTAGGGCATAGGCATAAAGCTGAAACCATGAAAAAAACGCAAGATCCTTGGCAAAGAGATATCTATTGGTATGGAGCTTTAGGGGAAGGTGCTGATGTATCCCAAGGTACAGACTTTCACGCTATAGCTAATGGATACGCTTCAGTAACACCGTTAACAGTTGATATGACAGCATACAAAAGTATAGCAATAATGACAGAATGGATGGATGAGCTATCAATTTAGCTTTAACCGATATTACTAATAACTAACAAAAAACAGCAAAATAAAGGCAGTAAAATGAGTATCAGAGTGGGAAGTCGAATTGGTGGGAAGTCGACACGCAGCGGGGAAATTCTTGCGCAAAAGCTACATGGTGAAGGTATCAGCAATCAGCGGGTGTTGCAGGCAATAGCACGTACCCCTCGTCATATTTTTGTACCGGAGATCTTAGCTCATAAAGCATACGATAATACCGCATTACCGATAGGACAAGGACAAACTATTTCTCAACCCTATATTGTGGCAAAAATGTCTGAGTTATTGTTAGCTGATGGCATGCCGGAAAGTATATTGGAAATTGGGACAGGCTCCGGCTATCAAACAGCTATTTTAGCGCAGTTAACTCACAAGGTATTTTCAGTCGAACGCATTAAAGCTTTACAATGGCAAGCTAAACGACGGTTGCAATTAATGGATTTACATAATGTTTCAATGAAACATGGAGATGGTTGGAAAGGCTGGCAGAGCAAAGCACCGTTTCAAGCGATTATTGTAACTGCTGCGCCGAATGAGGTTCCTCAAGCGTTATTATATCAATTAACGGATGGTGGTCGGTTAATTATTCCTGTTGGTGAGCAAACGCAAGTATTGAAAATTATCACTCGTGATGGCGATCAATACAAAGAAGAGCAAATAGAAGCCGTTCGTTTTGTGCCTTTAGTACCGGGAGCTGTTTCTTGAAAATATTTTCTTCATTGTATGCCTGGACCATGCGGTGGGCAGAGCATAAATTCGCGCCAAGAATATTAGCCTTGCTAACCTTTTCAGAATCAGTGTTTTTTCCTATTCCTCCAGATGTTTTATTGGCGCCTATGGTTTTAGCGCAACCTAAAAAAGCGTGGTCATTTGCAACGTTAACAACAGTCTCGTCAGTTTTAGGCGGTATAGTGGGTTTTGGTTTAGGATTTTATATGTTTGATCCCTGGATCCAACCAATCGTAACTGAACTGGGCTATCAAGCAAAACTTGATACCATTATGGCCTGGTTTAAAGAATGGGGTATCTGGGTAGTATTTATTGCGGGGTTTTCTCCTATTCCTTATAAATTGTTTACCGTCAGCGCTGGAGTATTGCAAATGGCATTTATTCCATTTGTTATTGCTTCTGCAATTGGCCGTGGGTTGAGATTCTTTCTCGTTGCTGCTCTTATTAAATGGGGCGGAAAAACAATGGAACAAAAATTAAAAAAATATGTCGACGTAATTGGATGGTTAGTTATTATACTAATTGTTATTGCCTTTTTTATCATGCGTTAGTTTTTAATGTGTTTTATTAATTCATTAAATATTTAAGCACTGACTATTAAAAGATGAATTTTTAATAGGTGAACTGGAATGGAATTATTTTAACGAATGAATTTATATCGAACAAAAATTAAGTGGCGATTGAAGTGGGGAAAGAAAGGCATATGCTGGTGCCTGTTGTCTCTACTGCTTATTAGTTGTTCAAATCGTAATACACCAGCACCTGTGGTGAGTGTTAAAGGTTCAGTGCCGTTAAATCAGCGGGTGAAAAATAGTATTGCAGCCACAGAATATTATGTTAAAAGTGGTGAAACATTATATTCGATTGCCTGGCGATCTGATGTTGATGTTCGTACCATAGCCAAACTTAATAAAATTAGCTCTCCTTACAAAATTTATCCAGGACAAAAATTAATTTTGTCCGCAAAATTGTCTTCCCAAATCCCTCAGGTCAACCAGACCAACAGCTCAACGAAAAAACAGAATAAAAACTCTAGTTTAAAGATTGATAAACAAACAAAAAAAGCAGTTGCACAGAATAAAAAGCAGGAGTATGGTAAAAGTAGAAGTGAGGAAAAAGTAAACAAAAATCCTTCATGGCCGTTAACCAAATTCTCCAAAAAAATAAGAAAATGGCAATGGCCCGCTAAGGGGCGAATTGTTGCTACATACTCCACTGCAATACAAGGTAACAAAGGTATAGACATCGCAGGAAAACGCGGTGATAAAGTAAAAGCTGCTGCTGGCGGCAAAGTTGTGTATGCCGGTGATGCATTAAGAGGCTACGGGAAATTAGTCATTATAAAACATAATGATGATTACCTGAGCGCTTATGCACACAACGATAAAATACTAGTTGAAGAGCAACAATTAGTAAAAGCTGGTGAATTAATTGCAAATATGGGAAAAACAGACGCGAAAAGAGTCATGCTTCATTTTGAAGTTCGCTTTCGTGGAAAATCAGTTAACCCAATGAAGTATTTGCCAAAAAAATAACATTACCAAGTACAAGTAATGATTAATAATGAAAAATGAAGTTGATGTGGATGATTAATCAGTAATTTAATTTTGCCTATACGGGAGATATAGCATGTCAAAAACACAAGAACTAGAAAAATTTGCGACTGATGGAAAAAATAATTCAGGGGAAGAAGCAACAGTAACGCAGGAAGAGACATCGTCGAATTTAGACGCAACTCAGTTGTACTTAAGTGAAATTGGATTTTCTCCTCTTTTAACGGCAGAAGAAGAAGTTTACTTTTCGCGTCTTGCACTAAAAGGGGATGAGCCCTCACGTAAACGTATGATTGAAAGTAATTTACGTTTAGTTGTCAAAATTGCCCGTCGATATAATAACCGTGGTTTACCCTTACTCGATTTAATTGAAGAAGGTAATTTGGGCTTGATCCGCGCAGTAGAAAAATTTGATCCTGAACGTGGATTCAGATTTTCAACTTATGCGACCTGGTGGATACGTCAAACCATTGAACGCGCCATTATGAATCAAACGCGAACTATACGTTTACCTATTCATGTGGTTAAAGAACTCAATATTTATTTACGTACTGCAAGAGAGTTAGTGCAAAAATTAGATCATGAGCCAACCGCGGAAGATATAGCTAAATCCTTAGATGTGTCGGTTGATGATGTTAGCCGAATGTTACGTTTAAACGAAAGAATTACTTCAGTTGACTCCCCGTTCAGTGGTGATACCGATAAAGCGTTATTAGACGTTATTCCTGATGAAAAAGGTGGCGGGCCTGAAACTCACTTGCAATCAACAGACATTAAAGACAATATTGTTCATTGGTTGAATGACTTAAACTTTAAACAACGGGAAGTACTGGCTAGACGTTTTGGTTTATTAGGTTACGAAGCGGCAACATTAGAAGATGTTGGTGTTGAAATTGGTTTAACCCGTGAACGTGTTCGTCAAATTCAAGTTGAGGCGTTAAAGCGTTTACGAGACATTTTAAGTCAACAAAATTTATCTATCGAAGCTATTTTTCAAGAGTAACTAAATCATTCAAGAGTAACTAAATCAAGAAGTAACTAAATAAAAAGCCAGCAGTTTTGCTGGCTTTTTAATGGGGCAATTATAATTTCTCTTTCAATTTATACAATAAATCTAATGCTTGTCTGGGACTTAAATCGTTCACATCGGTATTACGCAAGGCATCAACAACCGGATGGGTGTTATCGATTAACGATAATTGTTCAAAGACATCAGTATCGGCAGGTAGTATTGATGGTGCTTGCGATTTTTCTAATTCAGCTAACCTTTGTTTAGCTCGATGAATTACGGCTTTCGGTACACCTGCTAATTGTGCCACCTGCAAGCCAAAGCTTTTACTGGCAGCACCTTCTTGTACGGCATGCATAAAAATAATATTATCATCGTGTTCTACTGCATCTAAATGCACATTGGCCAGACTTTCTATTTGATCCGCTAATATGGTTAATTCAAAATAGTGTGTTGCGAACAGCGTGAATGCTTGGGTTTGTTTGGCCAGCATTTCAGTACAAGCCCATGCTAATGACAAACCATCATACGTACTGGTTCCACGACCAATTTCATCAAGTAAGATCAAACTATTTTTTGTGGCATTGTGTAAAATATTGGCGGTTTCAGTCATTTCAACCATAAAGGTTGAACGTCCGCTTGCCAGATCGTCAGATGCCCCAATACGGGTAAATATACGATCAACCATGCCTATAACCGCTCCATCAGCAGGAACATAGCAACCAATATGCGCAAGTAAAACTATTAATGCTGTTTGGCGCATGTAAGTGGATTTACCCCCCATATTCGGGCCGGTAATAATTAACATTTTACGTTGTTCATTCAGTACAACGGGGTTGGCAATAAATGCTTCAGTGGTCATTTGTTCAACAACAGGGTGACGACCTGACTCAATATCAATGCCTTTTTCGCTAGTTAAACTAGGTTTAACATAATTAAGTGTTTCAGCGCGTTCGGCAAAGGTATTTAATACATCTAATTCAGAAATAGCTTCGGCAAGTATTTGCAAGTTCTCTAGGTGTGGCATTACCAGATCAAAAATTTCATCATAAAGACGTTTTTCTAACGCTAAAAATTTACTTTGGGCTGTTAGTACGGTTTCTTCGTGAGATTTTAATTCTTCGGTAATAAATCTTTCATTGTTTTTTAGGGTTTGACGACGAATATACTCAGATGGAACATCATTTGCGGCGCTTCGACTTATTTCAATATAAAAGCCATGAACTTTGTTATAGCCAACTTTCAGGCTTTGAATACCGGTACGCTCTTTTTCTCTTTGCTCTAACTGAGCCAAAAAGTCTGTGGCACCCTGGCTTAGATCGCGCAGTACATCTAACTCCGGATGGTAACCTGGCGCAATAACGCCGCCATCACGAATAAGTACAGGGGGATTTTCTATCATTGCCTTTTCTAATAGAGTTTGAACATCAACTTGGGGCATACATTGTTTAGCTAAAGTTTGCAGATAGCCATTGGGGCATAAAGCTAAAATTTCCTGTAATGTTGGTAGTTGCTGTAATGCGTTTCTTAAACGGGCAAAATCACGAGGTCTCGCTGAACGTAGTGCTATACGGGCAATAATTCGTTCAATATCTCCTAAATGCCTGAGCAGTTGATGTAAATCGGGGTGTAAATCATGATCTAAAATATCACTAATGGTAGTTTGACGGTTGTTTAATATGGTTAAATCGCGCAGCGGAAAATGCAACCAGCGTTTTAATAACCGGGAGCCCATCGGTGTTGCGCTTTTATCTAATATCGATGCCAAAGTATTCTCATGGCCGCCATGTAAATTTTGTGTCAATTCTAAATTTCTACGGGTGGCGGCATCTAAAATTACACCTGACGCTGAAGATTCGGCAATAATTGAACGGATGTGGGGAAGGGCAATGCGTTGAGTGTCTTTTACGTACTGAAATAAACAGCCTGCTGCTGATAAGCCCAAAACTTTGTCACTAACGCCAAAACCAGTTAATTCTTTAGTACCAAACTGCTTGTTGAGTAAAGACGTGGCAGTATCAAGATCAAATTCCCAATCAGGACGACGGCGTAAACCTTTATAATTTTCCAAAATCACCCTGTCACTAAATGATTCTGAGTACAATAGCTCTGCCGGGGAAAGACGCTGCAATTCTGCTTGTAATTGTTCTTTAGTTTGCGGTTCTGTCAAGACAAATCGACCACTTGTCATATCCAGATAAGCCAAACCAAAACCATCTGTTGAGTGTTTACTTTTAGTTTGGCTGCTTTCACACACGGCCACAATAAGGTTGTCTTGTCGGTCGGTAAGTAAAGCTTCATCACTCACCGTGCCGGGGGTAACAACTCGAACAACTTTGCGTTCAACGGGTCCTTTACTCGTGGCAGGATCGCCAATCTGTTCACAAATGGCAACAGATTCCCCTAGTTTAATTAGCTTAGCTAAATAATTATCCAACGAATGATAGGGAACGCCAGCCATCGGTATGGCATTTCCTCCGGTTTTCCCACGGGCAGTTAATGAGATATCTAACAAATCAGACGCTTTTTTGGCGTCATCAAAAAATAATTCATAAAAATCTCCCATGCGATAAAAAATGAGAATGTTGGGAAATTCAGCTTTAATTGTTAAATACTGGCGCATCATCGGCGTATGCGAAGCAAGATCTTTATCTGGAGTAGTCATTATTAGTAAATAATTCGTGTGTGATTATTAATTAGGGTGTTGTTAAATCAAAGGCATTTGACAAAAACAATTATGCCATAAGCGAGTATCTCATGGCTTTCTTTATTTATGTAAAATACTGTTGATAAACAATAGACTTATAACATATATATTCAAGACTTTGGATATATACAGTAATCCAAAACAATAATCAAAATATAGTCGGTTATTCTGATTGTTTTTTTTATTAATTAACAACAACTTAAACTTTACTTTTAGCGTCATAAATTTAAAAGTTAATAAAACCACTTGATACTGTACAGCTATACAGTATAATCAAATCATTAAAAATAGATTAGACCCTTCGTCTTTGTGGAGCGATAAATGGACACGAATAAAGAAAAAGCATTAGCAGCAGCATTAAGCCAAATTGAACGTCAATTTGGTAAAGGTTCAATTATGAAACTTGGCGACAGTACTACTATGGACATAGAAACTATTTCTACTGGTTCATTAGGGTTAGACATCGCGTTGGGTGCTGGTGGTTTACCTTTAGGCCGTGTCGTCGAAATCTATGGACCTGAATCCAGTGGTAAAACTACCTTAACATTAGAAGTTATCGCCGAAGCGCAACGTAATGGAAAAATTTGTGCTTTTATTGATGCGGAACATGCACTTGACCCGGTTTATGCTGAAAAGTTGGGTGTAAATATTAACGAACTTTTAATTTCTCAACCCGATACTGGTGAGCAAGCGTTAGAAATTGTTGATATGTTAACTCGCTCAGGCGCTATTGACGTTATAGTCGTTGATTCTGTAGCTGCCTTAACGCCTAAAGCTGAAATTGAAGGCGATATGGGTGATTCACACATGGGTCTTCAAGCTCGTATGTTGTCACAAGCTATGCGTAAGTTAACGGGTAACTTGAAAAAATCAAATACTATGTTGATCTTCATTAACCAAATTCGTATGAAAATTGGTGTCATGTTTGGTTCTCCTGAAACCACAACGGGTGGTAACGCGCTAAAATTTTACGCATCAGTACGCTTAGATATTCGTCGTATAGGCGCAGTTAAAAGTGGTGATGAAATCATTGGTAACGAAACCCGTGTTAAAGTTGTTAAAAACAAAATTGCACCACCGTTTAAACAAGCTGAATTTCAAATTCTTTATGGCGAAGGTATTAATAACCTAGGTGAGCTTATTGAATTAGGTGTTAAAAACGAAATGGTTGAGAAAGCGGGTGCATGGTACAGCTGTAATGGCGAACGTATTGGTCAGGGTAAAGCAAATGCTGCTAAATATTTAAGTGAACATCCAGAAATGGCTAATGACATTGATACTCGCTTACGTGCTAAACTTTTGACTAAAGCTGAAAGTAGTGAAAAAGAAGAAGAAGCAGTAACAGAGTAATTTCTTTGAGTAACTTCTTTGAATAATGTACTGAACTATTTTTAGTCACTTAAACGTAGTTAAAAACCACTGCATGTCAGTGGTTTTTTTTTTTTCGCCTAAATTTTACACTTTAATTATTTTTAGCCGTCTATACGTTTAGATGTTGACAACTATAGTAATCCAAGTCACATTAGAGCCTATACTCAAACGATTTTAAATGCAGTTGTTAAAAGTTGAGAACGTTGATCATGGCATTAAATTTTTAAAATGGTTTTGTCAAAGAAAATGTTCCAGTCTAGATCTATTTTTAACATTAATATTTTCACCATGTTTTTTTATTTTTCTGATAATTGGTCTTAATTAATAACCTGTTTTTTAAGTTTTTGGTGTAAATGATGTGATTGAACTATCCTGAAGCGGGATGCCATAAATTGTATGGATCACTTGGTGTGAAAAGTTCATCGCATTTGAACGTATTAATTTGACTAGGTTAACTTTATGCCCATTAAAATCCCGGATCAATTACCTGCTTTAACTGTGTTAGACAAAGAAAATATTTTCGTGATGTCAGAACATCGCGCGGCTAATCAAGAAATCCGCCCGATGGAAGTAGCGATTTTGAATTTAATGCCGAATAAAATTGAAACCGAAGTACAAATATTGCGGATGCTGGCAAATACACCATTACAAATTAATGTTGAATTTGTTCGTATTCACGCCAATGAATCAAAAAACACCCCGAAAGAACATTTAGATGCTTTTTATCGTTTGTTTGATGACATTAAAGATAAACAATACGATGGTTTAATTATTACTGGTGCACCATTAGCTTTGTTAGATTACGATCAGGTTAGTTTTTGGGACAAAATATGTGAAGTATTTGATTGGGCAGAAAGGAATGTTACCTCAACAATGTTTTCATGTTGGGGGGCTCATGCGGCGCTGTATCATCATTACGGTTTAAACCGTAAATTACGAAAAGATAAACTTTCTGGAGTTTTTAATCACAATACAACGGATGCTAAAGAAGAATTAACCCGGGGATTTGACGAATGTTTTAATGTGCCACATTCCCGTTACGGTTACATTGATAAATCAGATTACTTATCTATTCCAGGATTAAAAATATTAGCGGAGTCACCGCAGGCCGGGGTTTACTTAGTTGCGTCGGAAAATAAACAACAAGTGTATTTAATTGGTCATCCAGAATACGATGCATCTACTTTACATGAGGAATATTTACGGGATCTAAAAGGTAATGATAATGCCAAAATTCCTGCAAATTATTATCAAAATAATAACGTAGAAAACGCGCCAAAAAGTTCATGGCGCAGCCACGGTAGTTTACTGTTTACAAACTGGTTAAATTATTATGTCTATCAAATAACCCCATATAAATTAGATGCAGAAAATATTCAAGCCATTCACCCTGATGTGTTGAAAGAATAACTGCTCAATCGTGTTTTAACGTTATACAGGCATAAAGTTCAAAAGTAGTTAGTAGTTAGTTGTTAATAGTTAGCAAGAAGTCATAAGCGGTAGATAGGTGTAAAGTAAAGTAAATGAAAAAATCAGCGTCATTCAGTTCGTTTGAAGAGCAATTAAATAATAGAATTATTATCCTTGATGGTGCTATGGGTACAATGATCCAGGCGTATAAATTTGAAGAGCAAGATTATCGGGGAGAACGTTTTGCTGATTGGCATAGTGATGTTAAAGGTAACAATGATTTATTAGTGCTTACTCAACCCGATGTTATTAAAGCTATTCACACAGAATATCTGGAAGCCGGAGCTGATATTCTTGAAACCAATACCTTTAACGCTACGACCATTGCTATGGCTGATTACGATATGGAATCGTATAGTGCTGAAATTAACCTGGTCGCTGCACAATTAGCCCGACAGGCGGCTGATGAATATACGGCAAAAAATCCGCTTAAGCCAAGATTTGTTGCCGGCGTATTAGGACCAACAAACCGTACCTGTTCAATTTCTCCTGATGTAAACGACCCTGCTTTTCGTAACGTTACTTTTGATGAGTTAAAAGACGCTTATATTGAATCAACTAAAGCTTTAATTGAAGGTGGCTCACATCTTATTTTAATTGAAACTATTTTTGATACCTTAAATGCTAAAGCGGCTATCTTTGCGGTTGAAACAGTTTTTGATGAATTGCAGCTGCGATTACCCGTTATGATCTCCGGTACAATAACTGATGCTTCAGGTCGAACGTTATCAGGCCAGACAACTGAAGCATTTTACAACTCTTTGCGTCACGCTAAACCAATTTCTTTTGGTTTGAACTGTGCGCTTGGTCCCGTAGAACTGCGCCAATACGTTGAGGAATTAAGCCGTATATCAGACGTGGCTGTTTCTGCACATCCAAATGCCGGTTTACCTAATCCGTTTGGTGAGTACGATTTTACCGTCGGGGATATGAACGTTCATATTCAAGAATGGGCAACTTCTGGTTTTTTAAATATCGTTGGTGGTTGTTGCGGTACTACGCCTGAGCATATTAAAGGTATGGCAGATACTGTTGCCGGCATTAAACCTAGGGAAATAAAACCCCGTGAAATTGCCTGTCGTTTATCGGGTTTAGAAGCACTAACCATTAACGAAGATTCATTGTTTTTAAATGTTGGTGAGAGAACCAATGTTACCGGTTCAGCCATGTTTAAACGGTTGATCACAGAGGAAAATTACGAACAAGCTATTTCAGTTGCTTTACAGCAAGTTGTAAATGGCGCACAGATAATCGATATAAATATGGATGAGGGCATGCTTGATTCAAAGGCGGAGATGATTCGCTTTTTGAATTTAATTGCCGGTGAGCCTGATATTGCTAAAGTGCCGATAATGATCGACTCTTCAAAATGGGACATTTTAGAAGAAGGCTTAAAATGCATTCAGGGTAAAGGCATCGTAAACTCAATCAGTTTGAAAGAGGGGGAAGAAAACTTCCGTCATCAAGCTGAGTTGTTACGTCGTTACGGCGCTGCTGTGATTGTTATGGCCTTTGATGAACAAGGTCAGGCAGATACCCGTGTTAGAAAATATGAAATTTGTAAACGTGCATATCATATTTTAGTTGACGAAATAGGTTATCCGGCGGAAGACATTATATTTGACCCGAACATTTTTGCGGTTGCCACAGGCATAGATGAGCACAATAATTATGCGGTAGATTTTATTGAAGCAGTTGGTGATATTAAGGAAAATTTACCCTACGCGATGATTTCCGGTGGCGTGTCTAACGTTTCATTTTCATTTCGTGGTAATAACCCTGTACGTGAAGCCATTCATGCTGTCTTTTTATATCATGCCATTAAAAATGGCCTGGATATGGGAATAGTCAATGCCGGGCAACTGGCAATTTATTCAGACATTCCTGACAACCTTCGTTTAGCGGTTGAAGATGTTATTCAAAATAGTGATGATGGTGCTACCGAACGCTTATTGGAAGTCGCTGAAGAATATCGTGGGAAAGATGGATCTAAAAACAGTAAGTTAGATCTTACGTGGCGGGAGTTACCTATTAATGCCCGTTTATCTTATGCATTGGTAAAAGGTATTAATGAATTTATTGTTGAGGATACCGAAGAAGCACGATTGGTGGCAAAACGCCCGTTGGATGTTATCGAAGGGCCTTTGATGGACGGAATGAACACCGTGGGGGATTTATTCGGTGCGGGAGAAATGTTTTTGCCGCAAGTGGTTAAATCTGCACGGGTAATGAAACAAGCTGTTGCTCATTTAAACCCTTTTATTGAAGCTGAAAAAACTGAAATTAGGTCGAACGGTAAAATTTTATTAGCTACTGTTAAAGGTGATGTTCATGATATCGGTAAAAATATCGTCGGTGTGGTGCTGCAATGTAATAACTATGAAATAATCGACTTAGGGGTGATGGTTTCCTGTGAAGATATTTTAAGAGTTGCTCGTGAAAAAAATGTCGATATTATTGGCTTGTCTGGTTTGATCACCCCGTCGCTTGACGAAATGGTGCATGTTGCCAAAGAAATGAAACGACAAAATATTGATTTGCCATTACTCATTGGTGGTGCAACAACGTCAAAAGCGCATACTGCAGTTAAAATAGAGCCGCAAAGTGAAACGCCGGTAGTTTATGTTTCGAATGCATCACGTGCCGTTTCTGTAGTGAGTAACTTACTTTCTGATGAAAGTCGTCCTGGTTTTGTTGCCAAGACTAAAGATGAATATGTTCGGGTACGTGAACGTCATTATAAAAAAGGTCCTCGTTCTACATTAATCTCATTAGATCAAGCACGAGCCAATGCCACTCCGATAAGTTTTGAAAATTATAATCCGGTAACACCCAATAAATTGGGCGTAACAGTGCTTGATAATATTGATTTAAACGAAGTAAGACAATACATCGATTGGACACCGTTTTTCATGACCTGGCAGTTATCTGGAAAATATCCTAAAATTTTGCAGCACGAGCTTATTGGCACCGAAGCAACTAATTTGTTCAATGATGCCAATGCGATGTTAGATGACGTAATAAACAATAAAAAAATTAGTGCCAGAGCCGTATTTGGTTTGTTCCCTGCAGCTCGTGTTGGTGATGATTTAGAACTGTATTCGGTCGAAAATGGTGTTGAAAATCGTCAGCAAATTATTATGAATTTACACCAATTGCGTCAGCAAAGTAAAAAACCAGCAGGGCAGTTTAACCGTTGTTTATCTGATTATGTTGCTAAGAAAGATTCAGGCATAAATGATTACGTAGGTGCTTTTGCTGTTTCAGCAGGATTTGGTACTGATGAATTGGCCAAAGCTTTTGACGAAAATCATGATGCCTACAACAGTATTTTGATTAAAGCGGTTGCCGACCGTTTGGCGGAAGCCAGCGCTGAATATTTGCATAAAAAAATACGGAAAGAATATTGGGGTTATGTACCAGATGAAACTTGTGATAACGATGCGTTAATTCGCGAACAATATCAGGGGATACGCCCAGCACCAGGTTATCCGGCTTGTCCTGAACATACTGAAAAGGGGTTGTTATGGGAATTATTAAAGGTAAAAGAAAATATTGATATGGACCTAACCTCCAGCTATGCGATGTGGCCCGGAGCTGCGGTAAGTGGTTGGTATTTTGCACATCCTGATGCTAAGTACTTTGCTGTGGCAAAATTAGCTAAAGACCAAGTCGAAGATTATGCTAAACGTAAAGGTTTTACCTTAGCAGAATCAGAGCGATGGTTATCAGCCAATTTAGATTATGAGCCTGAGTAACGGTGTTTTTTAAGATAGCCTTCGTATTTTAAAGCTGCATTTGCAGCTTTTTAATTTTCATAGCGAGGAATATTACTAAAGTGATGCGCGGATAAATCCATGAGCTACGGTGCTAGATCAAATCTACGGCGAGTAGTACTCACATTTATGTGCGCCTTACAATGATGAAAGCATAAATCCACGAGCTACTGGGGTAGGTCAAATAGATCGGATATAAGAAACGACAGTTTCCCATGTTAATGATACAACTACATCAAAATATAAGTCTAAGTTTTAAGGTCGCCATTACCTCTCAAAGGTTCAATATCTGTTGATAAGGCTTTCATTTAAATAGATTTTCCGCAGTTGATTCTTCCTGGTTGTGGTGGAAATGTTTGTTGTGGAAATAATTTTAACGACTATAGCTTGTATCTGCTACGTTATTTAGTGCCCGAACGAAAAGTCAATAGCCATTGCTACACATGGGCTGTAGCGATTAATTCAAAACGAAGATTTAAGCTAATCAGTCGGTATTGATGTGGCTCTGTTGTAGATAATTGTTGTCCCTTCAAATGGAATTAAACTCAACCCTTATATCTAGGACTCTGTGACTAATTCTCGTTAAAAAACCAATTTATCGCCTAACCCTTTAAAAATAGGGGATTCATCGAGGGACAACAGTATTATGGAACAGAGCCATTGATGTAGATTTAAGCGTTTTGGCCGTTTTTAGCCAAAAATAACAAAATCTTCGTTTTGCAATATTGCTTGAATACCCCGTAAAATAAGGCTTTCAGGATTTCCGTTCAGACACTATTTAGATTAATAAACTAATTTGAAAGTGATTTGCTATGTATCAGTTCCTTGTTACCTGAACGCTAAATGGTTTAAAGGAAAAAAAATGAGAGTTCGCATTGAGTTTAATAGTCAGGGCAATAAACTTGCTGGTTTATTGGAAAGTCCGTCAGGCGAAGTTCGTGCTTATGCATTATTTGCCCATTGTTTTACATGCGGTAAAGATATCGCAGCCGCATCTAGCATATCACGGGCGTTAATCCAAAAAGGTTATGCGGTGCTCAGGTTTGATTTCACTGGATTAGGTAATAGCGATGGTGATTTTACAAATACCAACTTTTCATCAAATTTAGAGGATCTAGTCGCCGCGGCAGCTTATTTACGTGATAACTATGCAGCACCCCAGCTTTTAATTGGGCATAGTTTGGGCGGTGCGGCGGTACTATCTGTTGCTAACGATATACCTGAAGTGAAAGGGATTGTTTCTATTGCTGCACCTGCCCATGTAGATCATGTCATTCATAATTTTGATGAACACTTAGATGAAATTATCAGCAAAGGTATTGCTAAAGTGCAGTTAGGTATGCGAGAGTTTTCAATCAAAAAACAATTTATTGATGATGTCGCTGAGCATAGTCAAAAAGGATTTAGTCTAAAAGGCAAGGCTCTTCTGGTAATGCACAGTCCTAGGCTGTCGAAAACTCGTGCTTTTGGGGATATTCAATTTACCAGTTTTTGACTTTACAAAGTATGATGTTTAC
>JABSOJ010000398.1 GCA_013216005.1 Alteromonadaceae bacterium
AAGATCTATTTGTGATCAATAGGTTACTGAAAATAAATGAGGATAGAGAAGCCTTTTTGTGTTACTTATATTGTTACAACACGCCACAAGACACACTACTAAGGCTCCCCATGAATGTAGCTTACTTGAATTCTCCTGATTTTTCACGGCTTTTTCTGGTGTCAGCATCCAGCCGACAGTATGTTCCCACCCTTCCATGACGATTAATTACCCGCCTTGTTCCGCTAAATTAATGAGCTTCTTTTGTGCAAATTTAACCTTCTTTCCAGGAAAGTCTTTTTCTCCCCCCAACACGATTAAAGGGTTGGTTATTTTACTGAAATAATCTTCATAACGGTATTTTAAGGTATTACTCACAAAGGCGCCCAACAAGGTATTGCTTGGCTCGGTTGTGTATTGTCCTTCACTTATTTCATAAACACCGTGTCTTATAACAGCCTCCATAGCAGAGTTACGCACCTCATCCTTTGACCAAGTATGCTCAACAATGACATCAACAGAAGGAAATGTTTTAACGACTCTATAACCTATACCCGTCAGGGTAGCTTTTTTATCTGCTTCATATTCATCGTCACTGCGATTATTTAAACTGAAAGCGCCATAATTACTGATCATGTCGCTTTCCAGTATTAATGATCTCACGCTTTCAGGATAATTTGCACCGAGACTAAGTCCAACCATTGCGCCCATTGAACTACCAATAATATGAGATGGCTCCAGCTTGAGATGCTGCATCACCCCTAGCACATCTTTAGCCATTTCATCAATGTGATAGCCCGATTTCGCTTTAGTAGATTTTCCATGCCCTCTCAGATCAACCAAAACGATGTGATATCTATCTTTAAAATAAGGAATAATTGCATCCCACATTCTTAAGTTATTACCAAAAGAATGTAAGAAAACTATAGTCTCACCATTATTCGGATAAACTTTAACCTGTAATTCAATTTGATTAACCTGCACGCTAAAATTTTTTATTTCTGTGGAATTAGCTTCAATTGAATAACTACTAACACTCGCTAATAGTACACATACATAAATTAACTTTTGAATTACACGCATACATCTACCCCTAACCCATTGCTATATCAGAACTTATTACTGTTACATTGCCGTAACAATTAATCAAGCTTTATTACCTGTGCTTTCGTAGTGAACTGAATTCTGGATTTTGAATGCTGATGTTGCAAAAAAAATCAAGACGTTAGTCAGAATAAGTGATCCTTCTTGCAATATTTTAATCATTCAAATAACTAAATGACCAGAACAGCCCCCTCAATAAATTCAGACATTGTCCTGATAAGCATTTATCCTTAATTCCTGATCTGTTTTTTGTGCCAATAACAATGACAGAAATGCCATAAACGCACCGATATAAAATACCGCAGCAGGATTAACCATCCAAAGAATGCCAAATAATGCAGGAATAATAACAGCAGCAATATGATTAATAGTGAAACTCACACCTGCTGTCGACGCAATGTCTTTTGGATCGGCTATTTTTTGGAAGAACGTTTTGATAGCAATAGCCATTGCAAAAAATGCATGATCAATAATATAAAGCCCTCCCGCAATATAAGCATCGTCTACTACTGCATAACCAACAAACACCAAAATTAATCCACAATATTCCAGTGTAAGTGCTTTGCGCTCTCCGACTCGGGCAATCCAACTACCAACTTTTGGTGCTAAATAAAGATTTAGTAGATGGTTGGCAATGTAGAGCAATGCAATATCCGTAATATTATAATGGAACTTTTCCACCATCATAAAACCTGCAAATACCATAAAAATTTGACGACGTGCACCACTTAAAAACGTCAGGAAATAATACAACCAATATTTTTTTCTCAGTATTAATTTTTTATGTTGTTCAACCGGATTTTCAAATTGAGGAAAATTAAACTTCAGCCATAAAAATAATAGAAAACCAAGTAAACCGAAAAATAAATATACAGTGGAATAATCAACCATTAATACTGAGAAAAAAAGCCAGACCATTGCATAACTAGTGCCTGAACGGAAAGTCTACATGTCTTATTACGTATGGGGTGTAGCTGCTTTTAAAGTTTGAAGATCTTTGGAAATCAGTCGGTTTTGATGATAATTCAAGCATATTATGTGTTTTTGGGCCAAATTTTCAAAATCTTCGTTTTTAAAAATAGCTCGAAGAGCATATGTAGTAACACTTTCAGGGGTTTCCGTTCAGGCACTAACTAAATAATGCAGCAAGTGATTTAACTGAAATTAATTGCCCCAATACTTTAGGCGCCTCAGCCTTAGTTAACCATTGCAAAGAGAGCGAAGTATTTACCGTTTCAAAATAATGATAACCGACTGACATCAATACCGTTGTCGCATACAAACCAATTTCAAATGGAAATAACCCCGTAAGTGCAACACCAATACTCAGTATACACAAGGATATTAAAGCAAGCGTTTGTTCACTCATCACCAATAATAAAAATACCGCCGTAAAAGCCAAAAATCCAGGCACTTCACGTAAACTTTGCAGCATGCCAATTTCTACACCGGTAAATGCCACTTTTTCAATTGCAAAATTATTAAGCAATGCCAGCCAGGCATAAAATGTTAAAGACATTAATATTGATGTGACGAATAAAAAAGCCTTTTTACTCTTCATGTTTTGTGCGGTTATCATTAAATCTCCTTGTTAGTGAAATAGTTTAAAATTGATAAGGTAAATTAAAATTTTTACTGAGGCCTATTTACTGAGGACTAGTATTAATGACTAGTTACTTAGGACTAAGGACTAATAGTTGTCAGGTGGCTATTATATCGTTACACTCCCATGCAGGATTTCGCATTAAAGACAAATTATTTATCATTTCGGACATACCTCTCCTGACAAAAGGGAAATCAGCATTTTCTAAAGAAGAGTTGGCAAAACCTGTATTTGCCAGTGTTTCTGAAATGGCTGAAAATCATTTTTTAAAAAAGCATCAACATCCCTGGGGTCAATTAGCTTACGCCTCCAGAGGCATTATGAAAGTAAGCGTAGCTAATGCAAGCTTCATTATTCCACCCGAACGCGCACTCTGGATACCCAGATACACTCCCCACGAAATTACAACACGCTACGGTGCAAGTTATAGAAGCTTGTACATTAACAATGACTGGGCAAGATTTTTACCAAATAGCACCACATCAATTAATGTCGATGGTTTGCTGCGGGAATTAATTTTGGCGGTTACTCACTGGGGCGAAAATTATGCCGTTGATTCAACTAAACAACGCTTAATTTCAGTATTAATTGATCAAATTCAATCAGCCAGCACCGCACCTCTTTTCTTGAATATGCCTAAAGATAAGCGACTGCAAAAAATATCATCAATACTTAATAACGATCCTGCCAATAGCACCACTTTAGAAAAATGGAGTGAAACCATTGGTGCAACACCTAGAACCCTTAATCGATTATTTCAAAAAGAAACTAAAATGGGGTTTGTCGAATGGCGTCAAAGATTGAGAATATTGTATTCCTTGGAGAGAATTGACCGAGGGGAAGCTATTAATTTAATTGCTTTAGATATGGGCTACGATTCCGCTTCAGCTTTCATTACTATGTTTAAAAAACATATGGGATGCTCACCAAAACAATATTTCAAAACAGCAAATAAACATCCAGTCATTAATTTTAATTCAACACAAGCTTCTGCAACTTAATAAACACTACCAATTCCATTGGCTATGTACCAGTTAAGTATTGCTACGCCCATAATCCATTGTTTTATCGGTATTTAATTGTTAGCTCGCGATTTCAGCGCGTAGGATGGGTTAGCTGAAGGCGTAACCCATCAAAACACCCGCTTTAAAGACTATTATCAGATAGTTGCGTTCTACAAAGTGATGGGTTACGCCGTTGGCTAACCCATCCTACAACTA
>JABSOJ010000399.1 GCA_013216005.1 Alteromonadaceae bacterium
ATAGTGTGTTAACCAATGGTTGATGGGAAAATGGTTTAGATTAACTGGATCGGTTGATATTAAGTTGGGAAGTTACAGTATACAGAGAATATTCAGCGCCAGGGGCTAATGATAATTGAGATCTACTGACATAACGTTTTAATTGATTATCAATTTCAGTACTCGCTTTTATCAAACGGGATATTTGATAATAAGATTGACCACTGGTCATTAAATGCCAGGGAGATCTCACTTTAGAAAAATTAAAAATCACATTGCTGTTACCTATTCTCTCCTCAACAACAATATCCCGCTGCCATTGTGGGTAGGCTTGAACAAGACTTTGTTTTTCACTCCACTGTTGTAATAACCCCCCCCTGCCAAATAAGTTGTAAATTCTTAGCCCGTTTAGTTTTATTGATAAAGCTTGTAGTAATTAACGCAGTACGGTTAGTCACAAATCGCAAAGTAAGCTCAATGGTTAAATCATCAAAAACATACCTTTGAATTAATGCACCAGGCTGAGAGTAAACATTTACTTCAGCTTTTGAAAGGTCATATTCCTTGGCTGTATCACTGTCACTTACACTTAGTTGTTCAAGCTTATCGGCAATAAATAAACTGTATTCTTCAGCAATAATCATTGGCCCGGTAAAAGCGCCAAAAGAGGCTTTTTTATCCGGTAATAAAAAACCATGCCAGGCCCCTAAATCACTCATGGGATTATATTTTTGATTTTGATAATGATCATAATCTTTATGTTTTTCTGGTGTGCCTTTGCGATCAATAACGTTAGTGAACAAGGGCTGTTTTTTGATAAAAACTTGCGCTGAATTAGTTTCAGCTATACTTATGTCAATAAATAAAACATTTGCCATAAGTATAAGAAAAGATTGCAAGAATAAAGTAATTAGGTAAGACGTGATTTTCATCATTTGAAAGAGGGCCCTTTGAAAATAAGCAAATGTAATAGGAAATAATAACCCCAAACAATTTAGCACAGGAATAAATAAATATTTATCTAAGATATCATTTATAGTATAAATACTTCAAATCCTATTTATTGGCATTTCACATAATGATAAAACCACATATTTGGCTACGTGCAGAAACTAAAAAACAAGAGCAACGAACAGCTTTAACACCAACAAATGCCAGACATTTATTGGACGCAGGTTTTAAAGTTACGGTTGAACGCTCCGAACAAAATATTTTCAACAATGATTTATACCAGCAAATTAATTGTTCAATGGCTGAACAAGGTAGCTGGAAAAATGCACCCAAAAATGCCATTATTCTCGGGTTAAAAGAATTACCAGCAGATAATTTTCCCCTAATTCATCAACATATTTATTTTGCTCACGCTTATAAAGAACAAAATGGCTGGCAAAATTTACTGACTCGTTTCAAGTCAGGCAATGGTCAATTATTTGATCTGGAATATTTACTTGATGCTAATAATCGACGGGTTGCCGCATTTGGTTTTTGGGCGGGTTTTGCTGGTGCAGCCTTGGCTGCTTTAGCATGGGCTAATAAGCAACAAGGACTTCAACCACCATTAGCACCTATTGAATCGTATTCAAACAAACAATGTTTAATTGATGATATCAGTAAAATCATGGCAACTAATAACACAAAACCCCGCATGTTAATCATTGGGGCAAAAGGTCGCAGTGGTTGCGGCGCAGTATCACTCGCTAACGAACTTGATATTGAAGTAGTTGAATGGGATTTAGCAGAAACTAAAAAAGGAGGTCCATTTATTGAAATTAACCAAATGGATATTTTAGTAAATTGTGTACTTATCTCTGGCGAAGGCAGCAGCACAAATTTACCACCATTTATTACCACAGAATTACTTGAACAAACTAACCGGAAATTAGCCATGATCGCCGATATCAGCTGCGATCCTTATGGAAGCTACAATCCACTCCCCATTTACCAACAATGCACCACATTTAAAAATCCCTGCTTAAATATAATTGAAGGTGATAATCCTCTGGATTTAATCGCCATAGACCATTTACCTTCTTTATTACCGAAAGAAAGCAGTGAAGATTACGGTCAACAATTAGTGGAACACCTTTTGAGCCTTGATAATCTTTCAAACGGTGTGTGGCCAAAGGCATTAGCATTATTTAAACAAAAATCAGCAATTATTTAACCATTTTACCATTTACACATTGCTTATTTTTACAACGTTAACTACAAGATACTGTAAAAATCTTTATTATAAGGTTACTCATGACAAAAACTATTCATTGGCTTGGTGCAGGACTTTCTTCGACACCGGGCATAAAAAGACTTGCAGACGGACAAAACCCACTCATCGTCTGGAATCGTACGCTGGCAAAAGCCCAAAATTCATTGGCTGAGATTCAAGACAAAATTCAAATCCGACAATTAGACTGGCAAGAACTGAAAAACACAGTGAATGCCGGTGATGTACTGGTTTCCATGTTACCTGCCACCAATCACTTAAACGTTGCTGAACTATGCCTGCAAACCAATGCTCACTTTGTTTCCAGCAGTTACATTTCACCACAAATGGCAGCATTAAATCAACAAGCTACAACTCAGGGATTATGTTTTGTTAATGAAGTTGGCCTGGATCCGGGTATTGATCATTTACTAGCCCACGCTTTGGTAGATCAATACCAACAAAGTCCTCAGTTTTCAGCCGACAACGAAATATATTTCCGTTCTTATTGTGGTGGTTTCCCTAAAATAGCCAATGACTTTAAATATAAATTCAGCTGGTCGCCTCTTGGTGTATTAAAAGCTTTAAAATCTCCGGCAAAATGGCTTGATCAAGGTGAAACTAAAACATGCCAAGCGCCATGGCACGCTTTAACAGAACATAGCATCACGTTGCTCGACAGCACTGAAACTTTTCAGGCTTATCCGAACCGTGATTCATTACCTTTCTTACAACAATATGGTTTTGATAAAAATTGGCAAGTTAAGCAATTTGTCCGTGGCACATTACGTTTAGCGGGATGGTCAACAGCCTGGCAATATCTGTTTGATGAAGTCGCTTCAATATCATCTGAAGATATTTCGGCTGAAGATGCCGAACAAAAATTAAAAAAAATCAGCCAGAACTTAGAAGAAAAATACAGTTACGATATTGATGAACCTGATCGTGTGGTATTAAGTGTTGAACTTGTCGCTAAACAGGGAAATAAAACAATTTGGCATAACAGTTATTTACTTGATGCTTGCGGTAACAAAAATGGTCAGGCGATGGCACGGTTAGTTTCATTACCCGTAAGTTTAGCGGTTGAAGCGATACTTGACCAAAGTATCGACAAGGGAGTTAGTGCCGCACCACATCAGCCAGAGCAAGTAAATACCTGGTTAACAAAACTTGAATCGCTGGGTGAAAAAGTTACCTTACGGGATCATTTGGCTTAGTTATATCAAATAAAAGCAGAACATAGGCTATGCAACTACATATTATGTGAACATAGCCAATACAAAAAAACAATAACGAATACCAATTAACATAGCAATGGTTATAAATAGGGAATTTATGCAGTCAACACCTCGCTAAGCCAGTTTATTCGATGCTCTGTTTCCTATTGTTATTTTGTTAGGATTTCTATCACTGGCTGTTTACTATTTTGGTGATGACTCATCCTCTGGTCCAAACCAAATAGCATTAATGGGCATAGCAACAGGTTTGAATATTTCAGCCCCTATTACTGCGGGCGCAATAATCAATGGTGCATATTTTGGAGATAAACTGTCCACCTTTCTGACACCACCAACCTTGCGCCTGCGATCTGTGGCACTGAATTATTAGTTCATATCAAACACATGACCTGGAGCACAGTTTCCAGTTTCATGTAGAGTAGGCCGCAGGCTTCGCATAGCTTATCCAACGGCCCCTCTTCGATTCCGTGCATGAGGTTTTCCCTCAC
>JABSOJ010000400.1 GCA_013216005.1 Alteromonadaceae bacterium
TTTTTATTATTTAAAGGCTATCTCAATCAAAAAATTATTGAACTAGCTCTTTATCAGAAAAACTTTCACTAAATAAAGGACTGGATAAATAACGCTCTGCTGAACTTGGTAAGATAACGACAATATTTTTACCTGCATTTTCAGGAAGCTCTGCAAGACGATTTGCTGCTACTACAGCAGCACCAGAAGAAATACCAGCAAGGATACCTTCTTCTTTCATTAAACGGTGTGCCATTGCCATAGCATCGTCATTTGATACTTGTTCTACTGCATCAATTATGTCTAAATCTAGATTGCCCGGAATAAAGCCCGCGCCAATTCCTTGAATTTTATGTGGACCCGGAGTGAGTTTCTCACCGGCGAGTGCTTGAGTAATTACAGGAGAGTCAGTTGGTTCAACAGCAACAGAGGTTATTTGTTTGCCTTCTGTTAGTTTTATATAACGGCTGATACCGGTAATTGTGCCACCAGTACCTACACCTGCAACTAAAATATCAATGTTGCCTTCGGTATCACGCCAAATTTCAGGACCTGTAGTATCTTCGTGAATTTTTGGATTCGCAGGGTTATCAAATTGGCCTAAAAGCACATATTTATCAGGATCCGAATCTTTAATTTCCTGTGCTTTAGCAATAGCGCCATTCATCCCTTTGGCACCATCAGTTAATTCTACTTTTGCACCTAATGCGGTAAGAAGTTTACGGCGTTCAAGACTCATCGTGCTTGGCATAGTAAGTGTGATAGGGTACCCACGCGCAGCGGCAACAAAAGCTAATGCTATACCAGTATTACCACTCGTTGGCTCTATTAATTCTTTGCCCTTGGTCAAAATACCTTTTTCTTCTGCATCCCAAACCATGCCAGCACCGATACGACACTTAACACTGAAACTAGGGTTTCTAGATTCTATTTTGGCATACACATTTCCGCTTTTATTGTTTATTACTCGTTTTAATTTTACCAGCGGTGTATTTCCAATAGTGGTTGAATTGTCTTCGAATATAGCTGTCATAATAAAATCCTATTTATTGATTATTTTTTTTGTAATTGAAATTTGAACGTTCGTAATACTTTTAAGACAACGCTGCTACCTATTAAACAATTACCAAGTTAACTTGAATTGATTTACATACCCGTTAAGATTAGCGTCTTATTGTAAAAAAAGAAGTGACATTTTGTTATATCTTATATATTAAAATGGAATAACTACCTCTTTTTTAATATCGTTATAGCGTTTATGATTGGTACATAAACATTTTTATTGGAATATACATGGCTTTTTTTAATAGCACAGAAAATTATATAGCATCAAAAGATTTACAATTAGCGGTAAACGCTGCAATTACTTTAGAACGTCCGTTATTGATAAAAGGTGAACCCGGTACAGGTAAAACTATGTTAGCGGAAGAACTGGCTGCCAGTTTAGGCACCAATTTAATCCCCTGGCATATAAAATCAACCACTAAGGCCCAGCAAGGTCTTTATGAATATGATGCGGTTTCACGTTTAAGAGATAGTCAGTTAGGTGATGATAAAGTTAATGATATCAGTAATTACATTATTAAAGGAAAACTTTGGCATGCGTTTACTGCTGATCAACGGCCGGTATTATTAATAGATGAAATAGACAAGGCGGATATAGAATTCCCCAATGATTTATTATTAGAGCTGGATAAAATGGAATTTTATGTTTATGAAACTCAAGAAAAGGTCGTTGCCAAGCAAAGGCCAATTATTATCATAACCTCTAATAATGAGAAAGAATTACCCGATGCATTTTTAAGACGTTGTTTTTTCCATTACATACGTTTTCCTGAAGCCGAGGAAATGAAAGCGATTGTTGATGTGCATTTTCCTGATATAAAACAAAAACTGCTTGATGAAGCCTTAGCCGTATTTTTTAATTTACGTGAAATCCCCGGTTTGAAGAAGAAACCTTCAACCTCTGAATTAATTGATTGGTTAAAGTTATTACTTGCAGAAGATATTAGCATTGAAGTATTACAGGAAACTAGACAAAGCAAAGTGATCCCACCACTGCACGGCGCTTTATTAAAAAATGAACAAGATGTCCACTTATTTGAAAAGTTGGCTTTTATGCGAAGAGCAGGGCGTTAAAGTCATGATCATTTCTAACTTCAAATTTTGTTCTTGCATTCTTACAGGGATCCTCAATTGTGTTAATTGATTTCTTTTGTAAAGTCCGGGAATATAAAGTGCCTTGTACCTTGCGTGAATTATTAGACTTGATCCGCGCATTAGAGCAGCATGTTGTTTTTGCTGATATTGATGATTTTTATGCACTTAGCCGTACTATTTTAGTCAAAGATGAAAGTCATTTTGATAAATTTGATCGAGCTTTTGCTGATTATTTCAAAGGGGTTGCCAGTTTAGAACTCGATTTATCTAATATTCCTGAAGAATGGTTAAAAAATAAATTTGAAAAACATTTAACCAATGAAGAAAAAGAGAACATTAAAGGCTTAGGTGGTTTTGATAAATTAATGGAAACCTTAGCTGAACGTTTAAAGGAACAGGAAAAGCGTCATGAAGGCGGTAACAAATGGATAGGCACAGGGGGCACTTCACCATTTGGAGCCAATGGTTACAATCCTGAAGGCGTTAGAATTGGTCAAGAACAGTCTAATCATAGACGAGCTTCTAAGGTTTGGGATAAACGGCAATTTAAAAATTTAGACAATCAGGTTGAAATAGGCACCCGTAATATAAAAATAGCGTTAAGGAAGTTACGTCAATTTGCTCGCACGGGTGCCAGCGAAGAGCTTGATCTGGATGAGACCATTTCAGCCACAGCACAAAATGCAGGTTATCTTGACATTAAAATGAAACCTGAACGTCATAATGCCATTAAAGTGTTAATGTTTTTTGATGTCGGCGGTTCAATGGACGATCATATCCGTGTTTGCGAACAGTTATTTTCAGCGGTTCACACTGAATTTAAACATTTAGAGTTTTTTTATTTCCATAACTGCGTCTATGAAAAAGTATGGCGTGATAATGGTCGCAGGCATTCGGAAGGTATCGATTTAAATCAAGTGCTGAATACTTACAGCCGTGATTATAAAGTTATTTTTATTGGTGATGCCACTATGGGACCGTATGAAATAACTTATCCTGGCGGTAGTGTGGAACACTGGAATGAAGAGGCCGGCAGTGTTTGGATGCAACGTATTCTTGAACATTTTGATAAGTGTATCTGGCTCAATCCTCAGGCGGAGTCTCATTGGTCATATTACGCATCAATCCATATTATGCAGCAGATAGTAAAACAAAAAATGTATCCATTAACCATTGACGGTTTAACAAGTGGTATTAAAGCGTTATTGTAAGTTATTAGCAGCAAGCCTGATAAGTAAAAAGTAGCGTAGGGTGGGTAAGCCAAAAGCGTAATCCTCCGTTTAACTAGTGACGTAGGGTGGGTTAGCAGGAGGCGTAACCCACCGTTTACCAGTTTGTAGTAGATAGCACTAATAGAGGCTGGAAGTAGTTTTACGTCGTTGACAAAATTCGACAAGACTAAACTATTCGCCTCGACAAGACCCAAAAAGCATAAGGACTAATTTGCATGACAGATAATATTTCTCATAAAAATGAAAATAAGTTATCGGCCGAGCAATCTTTGCCGGAAACTGCATCGTCCCCATCAGTTGAACTTGATATTTTGAAAAGAAATTCATCTGACAGTCAATTTTTATCAGAAGAAGAAACAAAAAAAATATTAACGCCTTTTGCCTTCGAAATTGACAAATCATTATTTGGTGTTGCTATTGCAAAACCTTGGCGTAGAGCAGTAGCAATATTAATTGATTTATCTGACATTCCGCACCTAATAAAATATATATGTTTTTTATACGATTTTAGTGTAAAAAGTATACGATGCGT
>JABSOJ010000401.1 GCA_013216005.1 Alteromonadaceae bacterium
GTAAACATCATACTTTGTAAAGTCAAAAACTGGTAAATTGAATATCCCCAAAAGCACGAGTTTTCGACAGCCTAGGTAGAGCCTATTATTTATTATCTTGATGCTGGTGTGCCTGAGCCTGTACGTTCTGCACTTATTGAGGGTGCTATGTGGTGGGATCAGGCGTTTGAAAATATCGGTTATAAAAATGCTTTTCAGGTGAAAATATTACCGGAAGATGTTGATCCGATGGACGTTCGTTATAACGTTATTCAGTGGGTTCATCGTGCAACAAGAGGTTGGTCTTATGGTTCTTCCGTCATTGATCCCCGTACTGGTGAAATATTAAAAGGACATGTTACTTTAGGTTCTTTACGGGTTAGGCAAGACTATTTGATCGCTTTAGGGTTAACCTCCCCATTTAAAAATACGAATACTGATACCTCCACGATGAAAGAAATGGCATTGGCCCGTATTCGTCAGTTAGCTGCTCACGAAGTTGGGCAAACGTTAGGAATAGCGCATAACTTTGCCGCCAGTGTTAATAATCGCGCATCAGTAATGGATTATCCGCATCCTTTGGTTGAATTGAAAAAGGGAGAAATTGATTTATCGAATGCTTATGCTGAAAATATAGGGGAATGGGACAAATTTGTTATCGCTTATGGTGACTATTTACCCGATTCTGAAACTGAAAAGTTACAGAGCTTGAGCGCTCAAGCACAATCAAAAGGATTACAGTATGTTTCAGATCTGGATGCACGAAGTAAATCAAGTGCTCACTCAACCGGGCATCTGTGGGATAACGGTGAAAATGCTGCGGTAGAACTTACCCGGGTTTTGCAAGTTAGAGCTAAGGCTTTAGCAGATTTTGGTGTTAATAGTATTCCTTTCGGCACACCTATGTCTGAACTTGAAGAGGTGCTGGTGCCTATTTATAATTTTATCGCTTTCAGGTTGAAGCAACGGCAAAGTTAGTTGCCGGGGTTGAATACAGTTATGTAATGCGTACGGGTAACCAAACAGCAGCAGAACAACAAAGTGTTAAGGCAGTTGACGGCAATATTCAACGACAAGTACTAATCGCGTTAATGTCAACGTTAAGTACAAAAACACTGACGCTTTCGAATGATATTATTAAGCTTATTCCACCTAAAGCTTATGGTTATGCCCGCAATATAGAAAGTTTCAGTGTCAAAACAGGCTTAACTTTTGATCCGGTCAGTGCAGCAGAAGCTAGCGCTAAACATACCATCTTTTTATTGTTAAATGCACAGCGTCTGGCTCGGGTACAACAACAGTCTGTGATGGTTGAAGGTGTTCCTAACGTTGAAGATATTATTACTACTTTATTAAATAACACCATTAGGAAACGCGCTGAAAAAGGGTTGAATTTACTGGTGCAACAACGAGTTAATCAGCAAGTTGTTGAAGGTTTACTTGCATTGTGGCATCAAGATAAATTAGTGACTGAGGTACGTGCTGAAGTTTATGTTGCACTTGATGATTTAAGAAACTGGTTTGATGACAAGCGTAATACTCGAAAGTATAAAGCTTTATCGGCACAGTTCTTTTTATTGAAAAATCAAATTGATTACAGTTTAAAGCAAGGTAAATTAATCATGCCTGCGTCTGAAATAAAAATGCCTCCGGGTTCTCCTATTGGTTAAATTCCAGGTTAATCTGGGATTGATATTTGATTATCGGTACAGGGTTTCTCTTGTGCCGAATCGATGCTACTTAAACAGGCCTGAATTTGCTGAAGTTTGGATATATAATTTGATGGTATAATTTGATGGTATAATTTGACGGTATAAGTTGTCGGTATCTTTAAAAATAATGAACAGGAAATGTGATGAAAAAAATTGCGGTTATATTAAGTGGGTGTGGTGTTTATGATGGCAGTGAAATTCATGAGGCGGTATTAACCTTACTGGCCATTGAGCAAAATGGTGCTCAATATCGTTGTTTTGCGCCGAATGTTAATCAACATCATGTAGTCAATCATCTCACCGGTGCGATAAGTGAAAATGAAACACGCAATGTATTAGTGGAATCTGCTCGTATTGCACGGGGTGATGTTGAAGACATTACTGATTTATACGTTGATGAATGGGATGCTCTGGTTGTTCCCGGAGGCTTTGGTGCCGCGAAAAATTTATGTGATTTTGCTATCAAGGGAAAAGACAGCACAGTAAATTCGCAGGTTCTCGCTGCTTGTCAGGCCTTTGCATCAGCAGAGAAGCCTGCGGCATATTTGTGTATTGCGCCAGCAATGCTTGCTTTAATTTATGGTGAAGGTGTTAAAGGAACTATCGGTAAAGAAGCCGGTACTATTGAAACATTGACAAGCATGGGGTTAGATCATATTAATTGTGAAGTTGAAGATATTGTTGTTGATGAAAAGCACAAGGTAATCTCAACACCGGCCTACATGCTAGCCACAAACATTAGTGAAGCGGCTACAGGCATTAATAAGCTGGTTAACAAATTGGTTGAAATGAGTTGATTGATTGGTTTTATATTATATCCGGTCGTCTGGAAACCCGGTAGCCTGGGTATTACTGCTGACGAACTATTCTGCTTCGTTAAATTTAGCTTGCTCGATACGCCATTTTTGTAATTCACCGTAATAATTATCCCATACGCATGGACTACAGGCTCCTCCGCCACAGCAATCATCATCGGCGGGGGGAAATGGTTTTTCGTTTATTATTTTACTTGTCATCTTAATATACTGTCTATTGGGTTATTAATTTTTACTACTGAGCTTTATTTACATTATCCTACATTCCGCACATTTAAGGTATTGATTTAAATGGACTTTAAAAGTCATAAAATGTAGCCATGTATTTGTGTGTTTTATAATCAATTGATAAATATAAGTTTATTTAAAATTGCCATTATTGGTCAATTTTCGAACTTTATATAAAAATCCGCTTAACTACATGTTATTAAGGCTATTTTTAATTATTTGTTTTTTATAAAATTGTACGGAATGTAGGTTATACATAAATCAGCTCATTTCATCATCAAAAGATAAAATATCGTTCCCGTTATGGGATTTTACTTTTAGTAAGGCTTTATCAGCACGTATTTGCAGTGAGCGTATTTCATCATCAGAATCGATAAGAGAAGAAATTCCAATACTTAAGGTCAGTGGTATTTTTTTATTATTGATGGTAAATAAGTTACGTTGTACCGAATCAAAAATTCTTCTGGCTAATTGTTTCGCGCTAAGCATATCCTGTTTGGGTAATAATATACAAAATTCCTGCCCCTTGATTTGTGCTAATACTTCGTCATGCTGTAATTCGCTCTTAATTGTTCGCACTACATGTTTTAGTACAAGATCACCATGGTGTAGACCGAATTTTTTGTTTACCCGTCGGAAATGATCAATATTAATACTCAAGTTTCGGGATTCAAATTGGTCAACAAACTAATATTAAACTAATGATTTAAAAGAAGATGATGTCTCAATGTGGTAAAATACTTGTTGTCTAGACAAAGAATAAAACCACACGAGACATCGAATGAATTCTGACACAACGACCTTTAATTTACCATCGCTAACCGATGATTTCCTTAATCAATCTAACCTAAATATTGATAATACATTTAGCTCTACTTGGAAGAACATTGGCTTTCAAGCCATGTTACGCCAATCAAAATTTAGTAAACGTTCTGGTACTCCTGTTAGTGACGTAGTTTATTTGTTAATACTTTGGGTTTGGCTAAAAGTTGATTCTGTTGCCATGTTTTCAAGAGATGCGTTATTAAGTTTTTCAATGGCCAAAAAAGACGCATTATATACCCGTGATCAATGAAAATACGGCGTTTTCAAACAAAGCCTTGATTTTTTTCTAAATGAGATCATGATACGC
>JABSOJ010000402.1 GCA_013216005.1 Alteromonadaceae bacterium
TTTGCTGTGGAAAATTTTAATAAAGGGCCTTATTTAAAGAAATCTGTTAAGTCACGCTATCTTGTCGGAAGCTCACATTTCGTTGATTTAATGTGAATTGATTAATTAATAACCCCAATAAAGGTGCAACTTCACGCTTCACAAATAACAAACCAATGTACTTCCAATATTGTTCATAAATCAAAAACAAAAAAAGCACCCGTAGGTGCTTTTTATTTAACTTTATTTTTACATAATATCAATATTGAAGTTATTCTGCTTCAGCACGCATGTGGGGAAATAAAATAACATCTTTTATCGTTGGCGAATCGGTAAACAGCATCACAAGGCGATCAATACCAATACCTTCCCCTGCCGTTGGCGGTAAACCATATTCTAATGCACGAATATAATCAGCATCAAAGTGCATTGCTTCATCGTCACCAGCATCTTTTTCTTCTACTTGTTTTTTAAATCTTGCGGCTTGATCTTCAGAGTCATTAAGCTCAGAAAAACCGTTTGCTAATTCACGACCACCTACAAAAAATTCAAAACGATCGGTAATAAATGAATTTTCATCATTACGACGAGCTAATGGCGATACTTCCCAAGGATATTCAGTTATAAAAGTTGGTTGATCAAGTAAGTGCTCTGCAACTTCTTCAAAGATTTCACAAATATACTTACCGGGTCCCCAAACTTTAGACGCATCAGAGAGTTTAACCCCTACTTGCTTGGCCATCGCTTTAATTGCATCAAAATTATCTATTGGGTTACGTAATACATTTTCGTCTAAACCGTCACCATGTTTTAAGATTGCATCAACCATAGATAAACGTTCGAACGGTTTGCCAAAATCATAAAATTTTTCTTTTATCACTTCACCCGCTTCGTCTTTCACTGTATTGCGGATCATAGACGTACCTAAAACATCTTCAGCAACTGTGCGTAACATCTCTTCAGTCAAATTCATTAAATCATTATAATCCGCATAAGCCTGATAAAATTCAATCATAGTGAATTCTGGATTATGACGAGTCGATAAACCTTCGTTTCGGAAGTTACGGTTAATTTCAAACACACGTTCAAAACCACCAACCACTAAACGTTTCAAATAAAGCTCAGGCGCGATACGTAAGAACATATCCATATCAAGCGCATTATGGTGAGTCATAAAAGGTTTTGCTGTTGCACCACCAGGAATCGTGTGTAACATCGGCGTTTCTACTTCCATAAAGTCACGGGAAACTAGAAACTTACGGATGCCATCAACAATTTTAGAACGCATTTTGAATGTATTACGAGTATCCTGATTGATGATTAAATCAACATAACGCTGACGATATTTTGTTTCCTGATCAGACAACCCATGAAATTTTTCAGGTAATGGACGTAACGATTTAGTCAATAATGAATATTCGTTCATATTAACGTAAAGATCACCTTTACCAGACTTATGCAAAATACCTTTAACACCAACAATATCACCAATATCTAAAGTGCCCCAACGCGCCTTAATGTCTTTTTGAACAGTTTTCTCAGCATAGGCTTGAATACGACCAGACATGTCTTGTAAAACTAAAAATGGACCACGTTTAGCCATTACCCGACCGGCAATTGCATAAGTTACCTGTAACTCTTCAAGCTCTTCTTTAGCTTTTTCACCGTGCTCAGCTTGAATGTCAGCGGCATAATGTTCACGGTTAAAATTATTGGGAAAACCATTCGCAGAACAATTTTCTCGAATTTTAGCTAATTTTAAGCGACGCTCTGCAATTAACTTGTTTTCGTCTTGTGCTGCTTGGTTGTTGTTTTTAACGTTATCAGTCATCTTTGTTTCTCAATTCTTTACTTTCAAATATCACAAACCAGAATTCCGGTCTGTTTCAATAAACTTATCTAAATCGCCATCAGGTATTTTAATCTATAGGCCAGATTTTAAACTGGCTTCAAGAAACTTATCTAAATCACCGTCAAGTACTGCTTGGGTATTACGGTTTTCAATACCAGTTCTTAAATCTTTAATACGGCTATCGTCTAAAACGTAAGAGCGAATTTGACTGCCCCAACCAATATCTGACTTTCCGTCTTCCAAAATTTGCTTATCTTCATTTTGCTTTTGTATTTCTAACTCAAACAACTTAGCTTTTAAAAGCTTCATTGCTGCCGCACGGTTTTTGTGCTGCGAACGGTCACTTTGACACTGCACAACCGCACCCGTTGGAATATGCGTGATCCGAATAGCCGAATCAGTTTTGTTAACATGCTGACCACCAGCACCAGAAGCGCGGTAAGTATCAACACGTAAATCTGCCGGATTGATATCAATTTCAATATTGTCATCAACCTCAGGATAAATAAACGCTGAAGCAAAAGAAGTATGGCGACGACCACTAGAATCAAACGGTGATTTTCGTACCAAACGATGAACACCAGTTTCAGTTCTTAACCAACCATAAGCATATTCACCCGTGTACTTTATTGTACAACCTTTAATGCCAGCCACATCACCATCTGTGACTTCAACAACTTCAGTTTTAAAACCATGCGCGTCTCCCCAACGAAGGTACATACGCATGAGCATTTCAGCCCAATCTTGTGCTTCAGTACCGCCAGAGCCAGATTGAATGTCTAAATAACAACTGGCTGCGTCATGCTCTCCAGAGAACATCCGACGAAATTCCAACGTTTCCAGTTTTTCATCTAATGCTGCAGCTTCAGCCTCTGCGTCTTGAAAAGTTTCTTCGTCATCTTCTTCAACGGCCAATTCGACCAGGCCTTCAACATCTTCACAGCCAACATCTAAATCTTCAATGGTTTTAACTACAGCTTCTAACGCTGATCTTTCCTTTCCTAACGCCTGAGCACGTTCAGGCTCATTCCAAACATCAGGTAATTCTAATTCCCGTGATACTTCAACTAATCGCTCTGCTTTCAGATCGTAGTCAAAGGTACCCCCGTAATAACGTAGTACGTTCTCGTATTTCTTTTAATTTATTTAGTACCGGATTAACTTCAAGCATTAGTTTTAATGTACTTTCTCTGTAAAAATGGAAAAATTTATACCCAAAGCATTTGAGTATAAAAGGTCGGGCATTGTAGCTTAATTGTACCGTTAATGTAACAACAAAAATTCACTTTAAGCCTTTATATATATGGGTTTTTTACAAATTTAGGTTTTTGTTTAATTTCAAAGTTGAAATTATATCTGTTTTTAAATTATTTTCTTATTTTTAAGTTTACCAGAAATAAAAAAACGTCATAAACTCAGTCATTTTCTTGTTCAATTTAATGTGAAGCAAGCTTTCTAAATGCTTCTGCAGCCGTTGGGTTTTCTAGCTTTTCTGCGTATACAGCTAAGTATATTTGTTGTAATGATAAATCAGTCATTGCAGCAAATTTATCTAACATGGTATCTGATGGTGTTTTACGTCCTGTACGGTAACTACTAAACATTTGGCGGTTAATACCAAGTTTCTTAGAAGCAGCATAGTCTGAACCACCTGCGGCTACTGCATTTAACACATCTTGTATGTTCATCGTTATCACCTGTTATGTAGTTAGCCCATTAACTATAACTTAACGTTTACCTAGTCGCAACACGGCAACCTGACGGGTAGACACGTCAATCAAATAGATGTACGTTGTAAATGCTTTCGCGGTTTAATCCGTTTCACCTCATGTAGTTAGCGCTCATTGATTAGATTCATCCGGCAGCCGAAAGCAACTTATTTCTAACTAGAACACAGCGGAGATGATTATGAAAGCAGCAACATTTGAACAGTTTTGTAAACACTACGAACTAGATAAAAATGATAAAAACGCAACGACCGAGTATCAAAAATATTTAGATAACTTAGCGTTTACGCAATCACTTTTTAATCA
>JABSOJ010000403.1 GCA_013216005.1 Alteromonadaceae bacterium
TAACGACGGTGTTTGATCCCCTGTCCTGTAGATATTTAACTGTGCTGACAACTGGCCATTATAAGTTACTAGATTACGTATATCAGCAAAACCCTCTGTTACAGTCGCTATGTCACCTAACCTTAATTGATCACCTGATTTATCAGAAATAATTGGCACATTCGCTAAATCATCAGCCCAAAACTCTCTCTGATCAACCGAAACGATGATATCGCCAGTATTTGCTTTAATTTTACCTGCTGATTGTTCAACAACATTCCTTTTGAGTATTGAAGCAATTTGGCTTAATGTGAGGTTATAAGCTTGCAAATCAGTTTGCGCCACTTCAACATGGATCTCTTCTTCAGGGATCCCCCTCAGTTTAATTTGAGAAATATAAGGCGATTGTAAGATGCGATCTCGAACCTGCTCAGTAAGCCGTTTTAACGCAAAGCGGTCCAAGTCGGCATGAACAATGAGCTCCATAACATCGGCAACTCTTGTATCTAATTTAATCAGGGGTCGTTCCATACCTGAAGGAAACGAGGAAATTCTATTAACCGTTTGTTGTACATCTTGATATATTTTCTGCGGATCAGCGCCTGCTTCCAATTCTGCACCGACTATCATAAAGCCAGTGGTGATAAATGTATCCATTTTACTGATACCGTCAATACCATGAAGTGCTGCTTCAAGAGGGCTGGCAATAGCCACTTCAATTTCACTCGGTGCTGCACCAGAATAAAACACCTGTACAGAAATAGAATCGCGGGAAGTTTCAGGCATGTATTCTTTACGAATAATAAAAGACATAACCAAGCCGCCAATAATCAAAGCAAGCATCAGTAAATGCGGAGCAACTTTATGGCGGATCATCCACGTGATAGGGTTACCTTGATTCTGTTGCTTACCCTGCATCGGTTAATCCTTTTTGTTTCTGCTCATTTTTCTTTTTGAACGTTTTAGAAGCCGCTTTACTCAATTGATCCTTATCTTCAGCTTTTTCAATTAAACTTGATAAACTTTTTTTTGCTTTCACTAACAAGCCAACACTAATAATACCCGGTTTTTCAGCAAGCGCTCTATCTCTCGGATGAATTTTACTACGAACATAAATAACATCACGTCCTTTGAATAACACTTCAACGGTTCTTTTTTGCAGAGTATTGTCTTTATCAACGACCCAAATAGTATTATCAGGTCGTAACCATGAATGCTTAATTGTCCATGCATTTTCAATAGCCTTGCCAAATAATTTAACATTTAAAAAGTCATTGATAAATACTTGTGGTTGATGTGATTTTTCTGCCTGTGGAGCATCAATAGCTAATAGGACTTTCACTTGTCTGTCTTTATTATCTAACTCAGGCAAAATTGATACAAACCTTGCCTTACGGTATATACCTACACCCCACAAACGAGTCTGCCAAACTTGTGCTAATTTCTGCTTATCTAATAAAGCTAAAAATTTATGAGGAATTTTAACTTCCACCCAGTAAGTTTCTGTATTTACCACTGAAAATAAAGGCGAATTATTTGATACTTTGCTGCCTGATCCTATCCCTTTGCTGATAACTTTGCCATCAAAGGGCATCAGAACGGTTGTCCGTGTTAAATTTAACTGTGCTTTTTCAAAGTTATTTTCAGCTATCAACACATTAGACTTTGCAACCGTCAACTGTGGTTCACGCAAAACCAGAGACTTATCAATGTTCAATCTTGCATTGTTAAGCAATAATAACTCCTCTTTAGCTAATGTCTGGTCGACCAGTTCAAGTGCTAAATAGGCTTTTGCCTGCTCAAGCAGAGCTTGCTGAGATTTCAGTACCAGCGCTAAATCCTCGGTTTCAAGCTTTGCTAACCATTGACCTTTTTTTATCTGACCACCCGGAATAGCTAAGGGATTAATTAACTCAATATTTCCTGACACACGCGAATAAACGCTCACCGATTCTGCAGGTATCACTAAACCCGATGTATTCCAAAAAGGTACAACTAAGCCATTAACCAGCTTACTGGTTTGAACCGTTCGTAGACGCTTCATTTCCTTTTTATTATCATTAGATGGTCTTTGCTCCTCGGAATTTAAAATAAAATAACCGAGCCCCACACCTAAAATGACAATAAACAAAGGTAATAATTTATTTTTAAAGAAGAAATCACGCATTAAGACTGTTTTCCTTGAGTATCTTTTTCATTGATTAGTTGATTTGCCGAAGAAAAATCACCATGACTTAATTCTCGGTATAATAAAACACGGTTAATTATCAAATTTTTATTCGCATCAATAAATTGTCTTTCTAATGACAAAATACTTTCCTGTGCGTTAAGAAGATTTATGTAACTCGTTTTTCCATTTAAATATTTTATCGTGGTCAATTTCTCTGTTCGCTCAGCTAAATCTAATTGTAAAGCTAAGTTCTTAGCGACTTTCAATAATTGTTCTTCAGTAACAAGCACCCGATTAACACTGGCAATAGCCTCTAACCATACTTGCTGATAGTCCATCATAAGCGCCTTTAACTGTAACTTACGTTGTTCAATAACTGACTTTTTTGTGCCTGCATCAAATAACGGCATCGCAAGTGATGCAATTAAGTTACCCGACCAGTCATCAAACAAATCGTTAACGGAGTTTTTTGACGTTTTATAATCTGCGGTTAATGTAATTCGAGGGTATTGAGCTGATATAGCAACCGCTAAATGTTCATTTGCCGCTTTAATTTGGGCAAATGCCTGTTCGATATCAGGACGATATTGTAATACCTTTGCAGGGATCCCCATTTTGGGAAGCTCTGGCAGGCTGGGGAAAGTATTTAAGCTACTCGTTTGCATCTCTTGTGTCGTTATACCCAACCATAAAGCCAATGTTTGTTGATTGATATATAAATCGGAGCGGTTTTTTTCCTGCTGAACTTCAATTGTTTTTAATAATTTTTGTTGTTGCCAGATATTAGTGACAGAATTTTTCCCCATAGCAAAACGTCGGGACATTACTGTTAAAGCATCTTGGGTTCGTCGAAATTGATCAGCCAGAACAAGTTTTTTCTTCTGTTCGGAAATTAAACTAAGCCAGACATTGGTAATACTTCCTGCCACTAAATTTGCTTGGGCACGGTATAACGCCAGCTGTCCCTGATGATCCCAAAACACACTATTTTCACTGGCCGCAATACTGCCCCATAAATCTATTTCCCAGCTCGATTTAACACCAAAAGACCCCGTGTTAATATCACCAAAATCATCAAACGTAGATGAAGCTGTGGAACTTAAATTAAGCGAAGGATATAAGTTTGCTTCAATAATTCTGGCATCAAGAGCACTACTTTTTAATCGTAATTCACTGGCTTTAAGCGATAAGTTACTTTGAAGCCCCTGAGAGACCAGTTGCGTTAATTCATCATTATTGAAACTATGCCACCAGTTAATATCAAGTCTGGCATTCCCTTGACTTATAAATGACGTTGTAAATTCAATATTTTCAATAACTACATCGTTTTTTTGCGCACAAGCAGACAAAAACAAAACACAAAATAAAACAAAGATTAAAATTAAATTTTTCATATAAACCACTACTTAGAAAGTAATTACTGAGAAAGTCATTACTTAACAAAATCACCTAGAAAACAATTACCCAAAAAACAATTACTGAGAAGAAAATTGCTTAGCAAAAAAATTCACATAGGAAATATCCTTTAGTGAAATCAGATTATTTATCTGTTCAGCTTTCATTGTGTTGAATTAACCAAATAACCCGGGGCAAACGGGTCTAAATTAAACAGTTTTGTAAATTAACAGTGAATATAATTTGTAATTATTCAGCGTAATTTCCCTCATCTGCGTGGATCGCCGGTTTTCTCTGACAAACAGGCATACAACATTC